>DNIF01000256.1 GCA_003485715.1 Gammaproteobacteria bacterium | reverse complement strand
GCAGCGAGGCCTTGCTGCAGGCCCTCTGTCGGCACCTCGGCGTGGTACCGGGCGAGATCATCGGGGACGATCCGCTGGTCAGTGTGGATCGCTGTTCCTGCACCGGGCTCTGCGACCAGGGCCCGGCGCTGCTGGTGAATCATCATCAGGTCGTGACGCGGCTGGATGCCACGCGCGTGGCGCAGATGGCGGCGCTCATCCGGGCCCGGGTGCCGGTGCCCGCGTGGCCGGCAGAATGGTTCACGGTGGAGGATCGCATCGAGCGTGCCGACGTGCTGCTGGCGTCGCCGCCGGCACAGGGGGCGGCGCTCGCGGCGGCCATTGCCCGCGGACCGCAGGGTCTGCTCGCGGAGGTCGAGTGCTCGGGCCTGCGCGGGCGCGGCGGTGCGGGATTCGGGACCGGCCGCAAGTGGGCACTCTGCCGTCAGGCCGCGGGTACCGGGCGGGTGGTGGTGTGCAATGCCGATGAGGGCGAGCCCGGGACCTTCAAGGACCGCGTGCTCCTCTCCCGACACGCCGATGCGGTGTTCGAAGGCATGACGCTTGCGGCCTTCGCGATCGGCGCGCGTACGGGCTTCGTCTATCTGCGCGGCGAATATCGCTTTCTGCTCGAGCAGCTCGAAGCGGTGTTGCAGCAACGGCGCGCAGCCGGGTTGCTCGGATCATCCATCTGCGGCGTGGATGGCTTCGACTTCGACATCGTCATCCACCTGGGTGCCGGGGCCTACGTCTGTGGCGAGGAGTCCTCGCTGCTCGAGTCGCTGGAAGGCAAGCGGGGCAATCCCCGCGTTCGTCCGCCCTATCCGACCGATTCCGGCTATCTGGGCCAGCCGACCATCGTCAACAATGTGGAGACCTTCTGCGCTGTCACCGCCATCACGCTTCGCGGCGGTGCCTGGTGGGCTGGGATCGGCACTGCGCAGTCCTCTGGTACGCGGATCCACTCGGTGTCGGGCGACTGCGCGCGTCCCGGGCTCTACGAGTATCCCTTCGGCACCTCCATTCGCCGCATCCTCGAGGACTGCGGTGCCGCTGATGCTCAGGCCGTGCAGGTCGGTGGTCCCTCCGGTATGTGTGTGGCGGCCAGTGAGTTCGATCGCTTGATCGCCTTCGAGGACGTGCCCTCGGCCGGCGCGTTCATGGTCTTCGATCGCCAGCGGGACATGTTCGAAGTGGCGCGCAGCTTCACGCACTTCTTCGCCCACGAGAGCTGTGGCTTCTGTACGCCGTGTCGGGTCGGTACGGCCTTGCTGGTACGGCGCATGGACAAACTGGCAGCAGGCCATGGGTCGCCGCACGATCTCGATGCCCTCTTCGAGATCGACCGGCTGCTTCGTGGCAGCTCGCACTGCGGGCTCGGTACCACTGCGGGCAACCCCTTGCGGGAGACCTTCACTCGCTTCCGGCCCGCCTACGAGCGACACATGCGCTCGCTGCATCTCATACCCGGCTTCGACCTGGATGCCGAGGTGTCGCTCGCGCGACAAGTGACCGGACGCGACGATCCCGCTGCGCATCTGGAGCAACAGGGATGAGCAGCGCCGATGCCGCAGATGTTTTCCATCTGGATGGCCATGACGTGCCTTTTGTGACCGGCGAAACCGTGCTCGCGGCAACGAGCCGTGCCGGTCGCTACATCCCACATCTCTGCTGGCATCCGGAGTTCGCGCCACATGGCTCCTGCCGTGTATGTACTGTGCGCGTGGGCGCGCGTCTGGTTCCGGCCTGCACGCTCCCGGCCACGACCGGACTCGTGGTCGAGAGCGATACCGATGAGCTTCTGCACCTGCGCAAGCGGCTCCTGCAACTGCTCTTCGTGGAAGGCAATCACTTCTGCCCGAGCTGCGAAAAGAGTGGCGACTGCCAGCTCCAGGCCACGGCCTACGCGATGGGCATGACCGGGCCGCACTTCGAGGAGTTCTATCCGGCGCGGCCGGTGGATGCGAGCCACCCGGAAATCCTGCTGGACCTCAATCGCTGCATCCTCTGCTCGCTCTGCGTGCGCGCGAGCCGCGAGGTGGACGGCAAGTCGGTCTTCGCCCTCGGCGGACACGGGATCGATACCCATCTGCTGATCGACAGTCCGAGTGGCCGACTCGTGGATACCGACTTTGCGCCGACTGATCGCGCGGCGTCGATCTGCCCGGTGGGTGTCATCCTGCCAAAGCGCCGCGGCTTCGCCGTACCCATCGGCGAGCGGCGTTTCGATCGGCAGCCGATCTCTGCCACCGAGGAAGGTGACCCATGAACCCGAGTGCTTCCCGGAAGCTCCCGGACGGGCGGCGCAAACTGCGGCTGGCGACGACCTCCCTCGCCGGCTGCTTCGGCTGCCATATGTCCTTCCTCGACATCGACGAACGCCTGCTCACGCTAATCGAACGGGTGGACTTCGATCGTTCTCCGTTCACCGACTTCAAGCAGATCGGCCACTGCGACATCGGTCTGGTCGAGGGTGGCCTCTGCTCGGTCGAGAACGTGCAGGTGCTGCGCGAATTCCGCGCCCACTGTCGTACCCTGGTTGCCGTGGGTGCCTGTGCCATCAATGGTGGCCTGCCGGCTCAGCGCAATCACCTCGATCTCGGCCAGATCCTTGCGGAGGTGTATCGCGACCGGCCCGGTCTCGCGCCAGGCAGTGCGGTGCCTAGCGATCCCGAGTTGCCGCTCCTGCTCAACCGGGTGCATCCCATCCACGAAGTGGTGCAGGTCGATTACTTCCTGCCGGGCTGCCCGCCGTCAGCGGATGCCATCTGGTCCTTTCTGAACGATCTGATGGATGGCCGGACGCCACACCTGGGCCATGGTCTCATCCGCTATGACTGACCTGGCCGGATCGCCAGCAAGTGATGCACTGCCGGCGGGGCTGCGGCGCGTGGCCATCGATCCGCTGTCGCGCGTGGAAGGGCACGGCAAGGTCACCCTGCTTGTGGACGAGCACAACCGGGTGCAGCAGGCCCGTCTGCATATTGTGGAATTCCGCGGCTTCGAGAAATTCATCGAGGGTCGGCCCTACTGGGAAGTCCCGGTGATGGTGCAGCGCCTGTGCGGGATCTGTCCGGTGTCGCATCACCTCGCGGCGAGCAAGGCGCTGGATCACGTAGTGGGCGCGGTGCCCGTCACCCGCAGCGCCACACTCCTGCGCCGACTCATGCACTACGGCCAGGTGTTGCAGAGTCATGCGACGCACTTTTTCCATCTGGCGAGCCCCGACCTGCTGTTCGGCTTCGACGCCGAGGCGAGTCGCCGCAATATCATGGCCGTTGCCGAGACCTCTCCGGACATCGCGCGTCGGGGCGTGTTGCTGCGCAAGTTCGGTCAGGAAGTGATCCGTGCAACGGCCGGCAAACGGGTGCATGGCACCGGCTCGGTGCCGGGCGGCATGAATCGGCACCTGTCCCGCGAGGATCGCGCGCTGCTGCATGAAGGTCTGCCCGCGATGATCGATTGGGCGGAGGAGGCCGTGGATCTGGTCGCCCGCCTGCACGCCGAGCAACCGGGCCTGTATACGCGCTTCGCCAGCTTCCGTTCCAATCTGCTGTCCCTGGTTGGCGTGGACGGCAGCCTCGAACTCTACGATGGCGTGATCCGCGCGCGTGATGCGGCTGGGTGCATCCTGCTCGATGGCGTATCGGATCAGGCCTGCCTCGAACTCCTGGAGGAGGAGGTCAAGCCGTGGACCTACCTCAAGTTCCCCTACCTGAAGTCGCTCGGGCCGGAGCAGGGCTGGTATCGCGTCGGGCCCCTCGCGCGCATCCAGAATTGCGATTTCATCGGCTCGCCGCGTGCCGAGGCACGTCGTCAGGCCTTCCTCGCGCTCGGTCAGGGTGAACCCGTGCATGCGAGCCTTGCCTACCACTGGGCGCGCATGATCGAGCTGCTCCATTGCCTGGAGATGATCGCGACACTACTTGCTGACCCAGCGCTGCTTGCTGGGGACCTGATGGCCGGCGGAGAACGTCAGCGCGCGGGCACGGGCGTCATCGAGGCGCCTCGCGGCACGCTCATTCACCACTACGAGGTCGGCGACGACGATCTCGTCACGCGCTGCAATCTGATCGTCTCGACCACTCACAACAACCGCGCCATGAACGAAGCGGTCTGTGCCGTGGCCCGCGAGTACCTGGACGGCCAGACGCTCACTGACGGACTGCTCAACTACATCGAGGTCGCGATTCGTGCCTACGACCCTTGCCTGTCCTGTGCCACCCACGCGCTCGGCCGCATGCCGCTCGAACTGACGCTGATCGGGCCTGCGGGGGCGGTCCTCGATCGTCTGCGCCGCTCTGCGGAGGGCCGCATCGAACGACCGGGTACTGCGCTGGAGTTGGAAAGAGCACGGTGAGCTCACCCGTGCTGGTGTTCGGTTGGGGCAACCGCGCCCGCGGCGACGATGCCTTGGGACCGCTCGCCATCGAGCGTCTGCGCGCGAAACTACCAGCCACCGCGCCGATCGAATTCCTGGAGGACTACCAGCTCCTGCCGGAGCACGCGCTGGACCTCATGGGGCGGGCACGGGTGCTGTTCATCGACGCAAGCGTCACGGCCAGTGCACCCTTCGAACTCAGCGAGCCGGTGGCCGCCGTCGACAGCGCGTGGACCAGTCACGCGCTGTCGCCCGCGGCGCTGCTCAAGATCCATCAGTCTCTCCGCTCTGGCCCCGTCCCGCCTTGCACACTGCTTGCGATCCGCGGCGAGTGCTTCGGGCTTGGCGAGCCGCTGAGTCCCCTCGCTGCCAGCAATCTGGAGGCCGCCGTCACCTGGGCGCTGGGTTGGCTCAGTGAGACGGGGGAATCAACCCGGACGTTCGTGATCAACTGACGCTTTCTTCTCTGCCAATGAAACGATAGACCGCGGCACCGAGGATGGCGCCGATGATCGGAGCCACCCAAAAGACCCAGAGCTGTGCAACTGCCCAATCGCCAACAAACACGGCAACGCCCGTACTGCGAGCAGGATTCACTGAGGTATTCGTGACCGGGATGGTGATCAGGTGGATGAGCGTCAGGCAGAAGCCAATTGCGATCGGCGCAAAACCCTGCGGCGCACGCTTGTCAGTGGCACCAAGAATGACGATCAGGAACATCATGGTCATGACGACTTCGGTAATGAGGGCGGCCTGCAAACTGTACCCACCCGGTGAGTGTGCGCCATAGCCGTTTGAAGCAAAGCCTGCGGACAGATCGAAGCCCGCCTTGCCACTGGCAATGAGGTACAACACACCACCGGCTGCGACTCCGCCCAGGACCTGTGCAACGATGTATGGCAGGATATCTTTCGCCGGGAAACGACCGCCGGCCCAGAGCCCGAAAGAAACCGCTGGATTGAGGTGGCAGCCGGATACGTGCCCTATGGCGAACGCCATGGTCAGGACAGTCAGACCAAAGGCGAGGGAAACACCGAGAAGACCTATGCCCAGGTCCGGGAACGCAGCGGCCAACACCGCGCTACCGCACCCACCTAGCACCAGCCAAAATGTCCCAATGAACTCGGCGGCATATTTCTGCACATCCATCTCCTTTGCCCTGTTGATTGTTTGCCGAGCCCCTTGCAAAACATTTATTGCAAGTCTGATTTGTCGTTGCGAGAGGCGAGAACAAGGCGCAGGTGGGTCATTTCCGGCACGATGCAACTCTCACCAAACGGCATAAATGTCTGCCCCATGAATGCTACGCAACGTGCCCCCCACCATGCAACGATGGCATTTCACCCAGCATGAATCGATACCGGATCTGAAGTCCGAACCGGGTGTGCTCACGCCAAAGCCCAAGCGGGTCATTCATATCTTCGAATGAGTTCGCGTTGAGCCATCGATTGTCGCATCCTGCTAACCGACTCCCCTGGGGCTCGCACGCCTTGCAGCCCTTGAGGCGTCTGACTCGGAGCGTCGGTCGGTCGTCGTGTTTCATCGGTCAGGAGATCTGCAATTACTCTCTCGGATGCAGTGCGTCCATGCTGCTCCACCCTCAGTCCGCCCCGCGCAGTGCCGCGATGCGTTCGCGCTGCTCGGTCAGTCTGCCGATGGCGGCATGCAGTTCGCCCAGTCGCTCGCGCTCACGCGCCACCACATCAGCAGGCGCGCGCTCGACGAAGCTGGCATTGGCCAGCTTGGCCTCGGTGCGATCGCGGTCACCGGTGAGTCGGTCCAGCTCCTTGGTGAGTCGCTTGACCTCGGCCTCCGGATCGATGAGGTCCGCCAGAGGAATCAGCAGCGTGGACTGCCCGGCGAGTGCCGTTGCGCTCTCGGGCACCGTGGCACCCGCGATCTCGATGGCAGCCAGACGCGCCAGATGCATGATCCAGGGACGCAGTTCCAGCAGCCAGGCCGATTCCTCGCTGCTTCCGGCACGGAACAGCAGGGTGAGCGGTTTGCCGGGCGGGATGTTCATCTCGCCACGGATCCGGCGTACGCCCAGCACGAAGTCCTTGAGCCATGCGATGCGCTGCTCGGCCTCCTCATCCGCGTCCGAAGTGCTGAAGGCCGGCCAGGGGGCGTGCTGGATGCTGTCTGCGACCTGCCCGGTCAGTGGCCGCAGGCGTTGCCAGAGTTCTTCCGTGATGAAGGGCATCAGGGGGTGCAGCAGGCGCAGGAGTGAGTCCAGTACCTGAATCAGCGTGGCCTGCGTGGCCAGCCTCGCCTGCGGTGACGCCGCCGGATCCTGGAGCACGGTCTTGCTGAGTTCGAGGTACCAGTCGCAGTACTCATTCCAGGTGAACTCGTACAGCGCCTGGGCGGCGAGGTCGAAGCGATAGGTGCCGAAGGCGGTGTTCACTTCGCGCGTCACGGCCGCCAGTCGGGAGCGGATCCAGCGCTCGGGCAGGCCGGCGGTGCCGGACTCTGCAGCGATGGGGCCGTCCAGATTGGCGAGGCCGCCGAGCACGAAGCGGGTGGCATTCCACAGCTTGTTGCAGAAGTTGCGGTTGCCCTCGATGCGTCCCAGATCGAAGCGCACGTCCCGGCCCTGTGTCGCCAGGGCCGCAAAGGTGAAGCGCAGTGCATCCGTGCCGAAGCTCGGGATGCCGTCGGGGAACTGCCTGCGGGTCGCGGCCTCGATGCGCGGTGCATCCTGCGGACGCATGAGGCCCGAGGTGCGCTTGGCGACCAGCGCTTCCACATCGATACCATCGATGATGTCGAGCGGATCGAGCACATTGCCGCGCGACTTCGACATCTTCTGGCCTTCCGCGTCGCGCACCAGGCCGTGGATGTAGACCTCCCGGAACGGGACGTCGCCGGTGAACTTGAGCCCGAACATCACCATGCGCGCGACCCAGAAAAAGATGATGTCGAAGCCGGTCACCAGCACGCTGGTCGGGTAATAGCGCGCAAGCTCCGGGGTCTTCTCAGGCCAGCCCAGGGTCGAAAAAGGCCACAGTGCCGAGGAGAACCAGGTGTCGAGGACATCCTCGTCCTGACGCAGGGTCACGCCGGGGCCGAGGCCGTGGCGGGCACGCACCTCGGCCTCGCTGCGGCCCACGTAGACGCGCTTCTGCTCGTCATACCAGGCCGGGATGCGATGCCCCCACCAAAGCTGACGACTGATGCACCAATCCTGGATGTTGTTCATCCACTCGTAGTAGGTCTTGCTCCAGTTCTCGGGCACGAAGCGGATGCGGCCATCCTGCACGGCGGCGAGTGCAGGCTCGGCGAGCGGGGCGATGCTGACGTACCACTGATCCGTCAGGTAGGGCTCGAGCACGGCACCCGAGCGATCGCCGCGCGGCACCATGAGCTGGTGCGCGTCGGTGCGCAGCAAGAGCCCACGCGCCTCGAGGTCCGCCAGGATGAGCTTGCGTGCCTCGTAGCGATCGAGGCCACGATAAGCAGCCGGGCCGTTGTCGTTGATGCGCGCGTCGGGCGTCAGTACGTTGATTCGTGGCAGCCCGTGACGCTGACCGACGGCGTAATCGTTGAAATCATGCGCTGGCGTGATCTTCACGCAACCGGAGCCGAAGGCCGGGTCAACGTAGTCGTCGGCGATGATCGGGATGGTGCGGCCGGTGAGCGGCAACACCACGCGTGCGCCGATGAGGGCGCGGTAACGATCGTCATCCGGATGCACGGCCACGGCGGCATCGCCGAGCAGGGTCTCCGGGCGGGTGGTGGCGACCACCACATGACCATTGCCGTTCGCGAGCGGGTACTGGATGTGCCAGAGGTGGCCCTGCTCTTCCTCTGCGATCACTTCGAGATCGGAGATCGCCGTGCGCAGCACCGGGTCCCAGTTCACCAGGCGCTTGCCACGGTAGATGAGGCCTTCCTCGTAGAGCCGCACGAAGACCTCGGTGACCGCATCGCTCAGCCCATCGTCGAGGGTGAAGCGCTCGCGTGACCAGTCCATGCTGGTGCCGAGGCGGCGCAACTGGCGGGTGATGGTGCCCCCCGATTCCGCCTTCCAGGCCCACACGGCGTCGACGAAGGCGTCGCGTCCGATCCCCTCGCGCGAGCGGCCCTCGGCGGCCAGTCGGCGTTCGACCACCATCTGGGTGGCGATGCCGGCGTGATCCGTACCGCATTGCCACAGCACATCCCGGCCCTGCATGCGCTGCCAGCGCACCAGGGCATCCATCAGCGTGTCCTGGAAGGCGTGACCCATGTGCAGGCTGCCGGTGACGTTGGGCGGCGGCAGCATGATGCAATAAGGCTCGCCGCCGAGCCGCGCGCTGAAGTCGCCACGCGCCTCCCAGATGGAATACCAGTGACTTTCAATTGCCCCCGGTTCATAGGCCTTGGGCATGTCGCCGGTGAGGGAGACTGCGGCGGCAACGGCGGGAGCGACAGCGACGTTCATCGGAGAGACTCGTTCGGTGGTGGCGGCGGCAACGCCGCCGGGGCCTGGTTGTGCAGCAGCTTGTCCGACTGCGTGGATGGCGGTGCCGGACTGCTCTGCGGCTTGCTGCACAGGCAGCGAGGGCTGAGAAGGCGCAGGCCGGGCAATTGTCCCGCGCTCCGCCAGCCAGCCGTTCAGCACGTGGCGCAGTTCCCGGCGCAGCCGTTCACGTAACTCCACCACCGCTGTTTCCGTGGCGCGCTCGACTACGGCGTCGATGTGCGCCCGCAGGACATCTGCGTCGAGACCCTCTGCCCGCAAAGTCGCGGTGTCAGGCTTCGTGACCACGGGCAGCACGGGAATGCGGGCAAGATCCAGCTCGGCCTCGGTTGCCGCTCCTTCCGGCTGCCGCCGCCGATTGGACGCCGCGCCGGGAAGAAGACCATCCGCAGAGGCGGAGCTGCGAGCGGAACCCGTTGTGCCGGCCACCGGCAGTACGGGGACGCCGGGTAGCTCGATGCCCGGATCGAGCAGGAATCCGGCGGGCGCATGACGGATCAGAGACTCGAGGGCATCGAGGGCTCCAGCCAGGCGATCACCGGCACGCAGAAGCACCTCGGCCGTGAGGGCGGTGTCGGAATCTTCCGGTGGATTCTGCTGTTGCCCGCTCTCCTCGCTCATGATCGGTCCTTCAGCTCGTGGACTTCGAGCGGGTAGCCCCGCTCCTGATAGTGACGATACCGCAAGCGCCCTTCCGCTCGGACCGTTGCATCTTCATCCACCACCTCGAGCACGCGATCGAAGCGGGTGAAGAAGGCCGGCATCGTGGTGGCGAGGTTGATGAGTACGTCGCTGTGGTCGCTGCCCGGGTCACGTTCGCCGATCAGCACCGCTGCTTCGGCCGCCAGCGGATCGTCCTGCAATGCATGCGGCAGGAAGGCCGTGTCCTGGAAGGTCCAAAGGCGTTCGTCCATCCGGCGGGCCTCTGCCTCATCACCGCAGTGGATGAAGACCTTCGATCGCTGTTGCCAGGCCTTGTGCGCGAGCCGACAGGCGACATCCGCACGGTCACGTCCCGCACCGGACAGCAGGTAGAAGGAAACGCGCGTCATGCCACGGAAGACTGCGGCAAGTCGTCCTCATCTCGCAGAGACGATCTCATGGAATGAGTCCGGCGCGCGCCAGCAGGAACTGCAGCAACAGGGGTACCGGGCGGCCGGTGGCGCCCTTTTCCTTACCGCCACGCCAGGCGGTGCCGGCGATATCCAGATGGGCCCAGCGCTGCTTGCGCATGAAGCGCGCGAGGAAGCAGGCGGCGGTGATGGCACCACCCTCGCGACCGCCGATGTTGCCCATGTCGGCGAAGTTGCTGTCGAGCTGGGATTGGTAGTCCTCCCACAGGGGAAGCTGCCAGCCTCGATCATGACTGGCGCTGCCGGCGTCGAGCAGCTCCCGGGCGAGGCCGTCGTCGTTGCTGAAGACCCCGTGCGCGTGTGCCCCCAGGGCGATTACGCAGGCACCCGTAAGGGTAGCGATGTCGATGATGAGAGCGGGCTGATAGCGCTCGGCCCAGGTGAGCGCATCACACAGGATGAGACGCCCCTCGGCGTCCGTGTTGAGGATCTCGACGGTCTGTCCGGACAGACTGGTGACGATGTCGCCTGGACGCGTAGCCCGGCCACTCGGCATGTTCTCTACCGCCGGGATTACCCCCACTACATTGAGGGGCAGTGCCAGTTCAGCCACCGCCTGGAGCGTGGCCAGCACACTGGCGGCGCCACTCATGTCGTACTTCATTTCGT
>DNIF01000046.1 GCA_003485715.1 Gammaproteobacteria bacterium | reverse complement strand
AGGACGTGTTCGTGAACGTGGTCGGTGGCGTGCGTCTCACCGAGACCGCGGCCGATCTCGCGCTGGTCGCGGCGGTGCTGTCGAGTCTGCGTGACCGCCCGCTGCCGCAGGGTCTGCTGCTGTTCGGCGAACTGGGCCTTGCGGGCGAGGTGCGGCCGGTCCAGGGTGGGGTCGAGCGGTTGCGGGAGGCCGCCAAGCATGGCTTCCGTCGTGCCATCATCCCGAAGGCCAACACCAGCCGGCAGGCAGCGGAGGGGATCCGGGTCGCGGCCGTGGCGACACTCTCCGAGGCCCTCGCGGCGATCGCGGAGGCGGATTGATTCGGTGGGTAGAGCCGGCGCGATGGGGCGGACTACCTCAAGCAGCAGGTCGCAGCGGCCGATGCGCCTTGACCTCTTCGGCGCAACGGCAGCCCAGGGCAGGGTCGCGGACCTCCGCTGGGCCGGGGTTCGGGAAGCCAGCCGCCTTCGCCCTCGGGGATTGGCCAGCCCGGAGCCCCTGACTCCTTCGCGCCCCTGTGGTAGAGCCCCCGGATCCGACGCATGAACCTGAAGCATCTATGGTGGAAGATTGCCGCTCTGAAGTCGCCGCGGGATGTGACGGAGGCGCTCGATGGGGCAATCAAGCCCTACTACTACCCGTGGCTTCAGCGCCGCAACGGCGGCGTCTTCGCGATGAACTTCGACAACCACAAGCTGGGTTTCTTCGCCAAGCTGAACTGGTGTCTGTTCGTTCTGCATTACTGCGAGCGGGAGGGGCTCGTGCCGTATTTCGAACTGACCTCCAGGAACTACATCTCGCCCGAGCGCGGAGCGGACTGGTTCAAGTACTACTTCACCAACCTGGCCTTGCGCCGCCAGGGCTATGCCGACGACTTCAGGCCCCGTCATGTAACCCGGATCCGCCGGATCCGGGAGCTGCGGCTACCGGGCTGGTGTTATCACGACCTCAGCCTGGAACATGCCGCAGAGCTGGTGCGTGACGGCCTCGGACTGCAAGCGGAGATTGCCGATCAGGTGGAGGACTTCCGCACACGGCATTTCGTGAACCGCCGGGTCCTGGGCATTCACTTTCGTGGCACCGACAAGACAATCGAGGCGCCCCGGGCGACCTGGGAGTACTGTCGCGACACCGTGCGCACCTATCTCAACGCCCATAGCGACACCGATACCCTCTTCGTGACCAGCGACGAGGCCGCCTTCGTCGGCTGGATCAAGGCGCAGTTCAGCGACATTACCGTGTGTTCACGCGATGACCACTGCCGCAGCGATGGGGCGGCCCCCTTGCACGTGCTGGGTGCGGCAGGGGACAACTACCTGAAGGGCGTGGATGCCCTGGTGAACAGCCTGCTGCTGTCGCATTGTTCCGTCATCGTGCGCTCGTCCTCCTTCCTGTCGGCCTGGGCCTCCATATTCAATCCGCAAGTGCCGGTGATCCTGCTGAACAAGCCACACGACAGCGCGATGTGGTTTCCCGAGGTCAGAATCATCGAGAAGTCCTGGAATCAATATCTGCCCGATTGAGCCACGCGTCATACCGAGACGGCAGACTCAGGGATCGCGCCAAACGCCAGGAGGACCGCATGCCCGACAGCGCCTTGCCCCAGAGGGCCGCTCCGCGCCACCACGATCTGGCCACGCGGCTGCTGCACGCCCTGCTGGTCCTGCACATCATCGGGCTGTCCGCACTGGGGCTGTGGATGGTGGAGCTCTCCTTCTACCACCCCTGGTATCACCGCTCGCTCGAGTTGCACAAGGCCTTCGGTGTGCTGGCGGGGCTGGTCGTGACGCTAAAGCTCATCTGGCGCGTCCTGCATCCCCCGCTGCCGCCGCCGGCGACACTCGGGCGTTGGCAGGCGCGCATCGCGCGCACCGTACATGGCCTGCTGTTACTGCTCGCGGTCGCCCTGCCGGTGACGGGCTACCTGCTCTCGACCTCGGCCGGCGAGGCCATTGCGCTCTTCGGCTGGATGGAGCTGCCGCCACTCTTCGAGCGCTCGGAGGCACAGGGTCAGCTCATGGGCGACCTGCACACCTGGGCTGCGTGGGTTGTCATGGGCCTTGTGACCCTGCATGTGGGAGCCGCGCTGATGCACGGCTTCGTCAAGCGCGACGGCACGCTCAGACGAATGTTCTGGTGAATCGGCCTCCCGACTGATCTCAGGGATTCGGGCTGGTGGCTGCACCGTCACTGAAAGGTACGCCCCGGGTCTTCTGCCGCAGCCCCTCCAGATGCAGTTCGAACTGCATGGTCTCGGCGGTGGGACCGAGGTTGTAGTCGATGCCGAAGTCGGCGCGCCTGATCTCGGTGGTGCCGGCAAAGCCGGCGCGGAAGCCACCCCAGGGGTCGGTCCCCTCACCGATTGCCTGCATCTTGATGACGATGGGCTTCGTGACGCCATGCAGCGTGAGATCGCCCTTCAGGAGCCCGCCGCTGGCGTCCCCCTCGTAAGCGGTGCTGACGAAGGAGGCCTCCGGGAAGCGGGCCACATCCAGGAAATCCTCGCCCCGCAGGTGTTTGTCGCGCTCGGCCCAGTTGGTGTCGATGCTGGCCGGATCGATCTTCACCTGCACGCTCGCCTTTTCGGGGTGGGCGGCGTCCCAGGTGAAGTAACCCTCGAATTGATTGAAGCGACCGACCATGGTGCTGAAACCGAGGTGCGAGATGCGGAACTGGATGACGGCGTGGCTCGGGTCGATGCGGTAGTCGGCGGCCGTCAGTGGCGTGCTGGCGAGACCGGTCAGCAGCAGTGCGGCGAGGGTCGGGTAGGGGGGGCGCATGGGTCTGCCTCGGAGAGGGTGGGCCGTGCCCTCAGCCGCAGCACCGGATGGAACCGGGGTGGTCAGCCGCCAACGAGGGCCGTCAATTCACGGTCCAGCAGAGTGTGGTCGCCCAGATTCAGTTCCACCAGCCGGCGCAGGCGGCTGGCATCCGCGAGTTCCATGCGCTCGATGGCTACACCGGCGAGCCCGATCTGGCTGTGCGCGACCCGGCCCTCGAGATTGATGCTCGTGGTATTGCCGAACCAGATGCACACCATGTGCAAGGCGCCCTCGGCCGGGGTCCAGCCCGACTCGAAGCGCACCAGCAGGCCGCGCAGGGCAATGTCGCAGAGACGGCCGGTGTGGACCACGGTGCCGTCGGTCACGAGGATCTGTGCATCGAGACCAATGCGCGTGTGACGCCTGCGTTCGTTCCGTATCGTCATGATTTCCCCGCTGCCTCGCCGGCACCGCCCGAAACGGACTAGCGGCCGAGCTGGCCAGGCTCTTGAGTTCTGGCTACTTGGGGCCGAACCCTCAGACCCGCCCGAGGATGAATTCCAGCACCACGCGGGTGCCGAAGTAGGCCAGCGCCAACAGGACGAAACCGCTGAGTGTCAGGCGGATGGCGGTGCGCCCGCGCCAGCCGGCTAGGACACGGCCGATCACCAGGATGCCGAACAGCACCCAGGCTGCGCTCGCCAGCACCGCCTTGTGCACCAGATGCTGGGCGTAGAAGTCTTCCACATAGAGCATGCCGGCAGTGAGGCTCACGGTGAGCAGCAGGAAGCCGGCTGCCAGCAAGCGGAACAGCAGTTGCTCCATGTAGGCGAGGGGTGGCAGGAAGGCCAGCACCCAGCCGGGGCGGCGGGAGCGCAGCCGGCGCTCGGCGATGAGCAGCCAGACGGCCTCGATGGCGGCGAGCGTGAACAGGCTGTGGGCGAGCAGTGAGCCCAGGATGTGTACGCCAAGCCCGGCATCGAAGCGCTGGATGGGATGCAGGTGGTCGGGCAGCCAGGCGGTCAGCGCCAGCAGCAGTGCCGCCAGCGGCAGGAGCACGATGAGGAGGTTGTCGAGCGGCGCGCGGAAGCCGCCCGCCAGGGTGAGCAGGGCGAGGCTGAAGGCCAGCGCCGAGGCGGCGTGCAGCACCCCGAACGCGATCCCCTCCGGGACCACGAGTGCGTCCCAGAGCACGAAGAGATGACCGCCGGCGGCGGCAAGCCCGAGCAGCAGCCAGCGCTGACGCCGGGACGGCTCGCCTGCCGAGAGCAGCCCGACCGTTGCCCCCAGATAACCGAGCAGACCGAAAAGGCCCACGAGTTGGCTCAGCATGCCGCTCGCTCGCCGCTCAGGGGCCTGATCACGGTATCCGGCTGCCGGCGTGATGCCACGCTCCGGCGCGCGACTGCTGCGCTGGCCGGAGAGGCATGACTCGGTGAGGTGGGTAGGGCAGTGGGCACGGCGTGGGGCAAGTCGGGATGGCTCGGGTAGAAGGCGTCAATGATGATCCCACAAACGCCCCAGCCTCTGCCATGCGGGCCGTTGCGGACGCATCGACCCGAAGCCCCCTCGCCATCGCAACGATCGGCACCCGCATGCGGCTGCCCGCCCGGGGCTTCACGCAGGTAGACTCCGACACATGTTCAGCCAACTCACCGAACGCCTGGGTGGCGTACTCAAGGGGCTGCGCGGTGCCG
>DNIF01000209.1 GCA_003485715.1 Gammaproteobacteria bacterium | reverse complement strand
GTTCATCCTCCGGCCGAGCGGGCAGAGCCGCCCGGTCCTGAAGCCCTATCCAAGCCATCCTCCAAGGAGACACGACATGGACAAGAACGCCGAGATTGCAAAGCTCGAACACGATTGGAAGACCAACCCGCGCTGGAAGAACGTCAAGCGCGGCTATTCGGCCGCCGAGGTCGTGCGCCTGCGCGGCAACGTGCCGATCGAGCATAGCCTTGCGCGCCGCGGTGCCGAGAAGCTCTTCAACCTCATTCACAATGAGCCCTACATCAACTGTCTGGGCGCCCTGACCGGTGGTCAGGCCATGCAGCAGGTGAAGGCCGGCATCAAGGCCATCTATCTCTCTGGCTGGCAGGTTGCCGCCGACAACAACAGCTACATGACCATGTACCCGGACCAGTCCCTGTATCCGGTGAATTCGGTCCCGGCGGTGGTGGAGCGCATCAACAACTCCTTCAAGCGCGCCGACGAGATCCAGTGCGCCCGTGGCATCGGCCCGGGTGACCAAGGCTATGTCGATTACTTCGCGCCCATCGTGGCGGATGCCGAGGCCGGGTTCGGCGGCGTGCTGAACGCCTTCGAGCTCATGAAGGCCATGATCCGGGCCGGTGCCGCCGGCGTGCACTTCGAGGACCAGCTTGCCTCGGTGAAGAAGTGCGGCCACATGGGTGGCAAGGTGTTGGTGCCTACCCAGGAGGCAGTGCAGAAACTCATCGCCGCACGCCTGGCGGCCGACACCTCCGGGGTGCCCACCCTCATCCTCGCCCGCACCGATGCTGAGGCTGCCGATCTCCTCACCGGCGACGTGGACGAGAACGACAAGCCCTTCCTCACCGGTGAGCGCACGGCCGAAGGCTTCTTCAAGACGAAGAAGGGTATCGAGCAGGCGATCAGCCGCGGTCTGGCCTATGCCCCCTACGCCGACCTCGTCTGGTGCGAGACCGGCACGCCCGATCTGGAGTTTGCCCGCCGTTTCGCCGAGGCCCTCAAGAAGCAGAATCCCGACCAGCTCCTGGCCTACAACTGCTCGCCTTCCTTCAACTGGAGGAAGAACCTCGACGACGCCACCATCGCCAAATTCCAGCGTGAGCTGGGAGCCATGGGTTACAAGTACCAGTTCATCACCTTGGCCGGCATCCACTCGATGTGGTTCAACATGTTCGACCTGGCGCAGGATTACGTCGCCCGTGGCATGTCGGCCTACGTCGAGAAGGTGCAGGAGCCGGAGTTCGCCGCCCGTGATCGCGGCTACACCTTTGTTTCTCATCAGCAGGAAGTGGGCACCGGCTACTTCGACGACGTGACGACCATCATCCAGGGTGGAGCTTCCAGCGTCACCGCCCTCACCGGCTCGACCGAGGAAGAACAGTTCCACTGAAGTCGGGTAGCGATCTCCTGACGAAAACCCCGCGCAGGTAGCCGTTGGCGGGGGCCAGACCGGCCCCCCTCAGCGGTCCCGGACCCGCCCGGTCATCACGCCGGGCGGGTTTTTTTTGGATCGCGTTTCTTCGCTGGCTGGCTTGGTGTTTGGTTCTCGCTATTGACGGCGTTGTGCCTCACCTGTAGGGATTATTTCAACACATTGAAAATAAAAAGAAATCAAGCGGGCGCCGTGGCTCGCACCGATATCGGCGATAGGTTTTTTTTCCGCCGCTGTCATGCAGATGTCATGGAACGGTGGTAACTTCCGGCCCGTGACAGTTTCGGGTGGCAGCCCGAACAGTCGGACCGGGGTTCGATGCGACGCTTGGCGGCGTCGCGGGGTGTGGCAGCACCCTTCTCATTCTTCAAGAGCTCAGGCTGTACAGGGAGATACACATGAACAACTTGCGCCTCACGGGCCTCGCGCTCGCGTTGAGTCTCGCCCATTCCGCCGGTGTCCAGGCTGCGGGTTTCGACGCCAATTTCGACCCCACCGGCACTGGCTCCACGGGTCTTCTGGTCAGCGGTTTCGACTGGTCTCCAACGTCCTTTCTCGCTCGCGGCGGGATGACAGCCATCCGCAACTTCGTGGCAGGCACCGGTCCCATCACCTTCGATGCATTTACCCACTCCACACTGGGGGCATTTTTCACGCCCTCGGGTCCGGTCACCCCGCCCGGTCTTAACAGCACTCACGAATTCACGATGGTCGGTGGTCTCGGGATGCAGGTGACGAGCGTTGCTCAAAACCCGCTGCTCGGCTTCGCAACCGCCACCTTCCAGACAACGGTTGGTGGCCGGCTCACTGATGGGTCCAATCCCTTCTTCGCGCTCTATCACGACACCACCCCGGATAGCGCCGCCCTGAGTGGCTCGGGCTACGGCTCCGCCGGCGACACGCTACTGCTCCGCGCCAATGCGGTGCTGGGTCAGTCAGCCGGCATTTTCCTGAGCTTCCAGAACGCCACCGGCCTTCTCGATCAAGCCGGGGCCAACGACTGGCCGGGCGTGAACACTGTGACGGGCACCGGTTCGCAGACCACGCTGGCTCTCGGTGACTTCTCCTACGTCAATCCCAGCTTCTTCACCAATGGCGTGGCCGGGTTCGCCATCGTGCTGGACGCTCTGGCCTTCTCGGGTGTATCCATCGCGCTGCCTTTCATCAGTTCGAATCCCTCAGACTGCTTCAATCTGGTGGGCAGTTTCTGCTCGGCCGACACCCCGACCGCCCCGCGGCTCGAGGCCGATGGACCAATCATCCCGAACATCGGGCTGATGAACGGCTCATTCGGCGGTACGGCACCAGATTTCCTGGCCCAGACCGACTTCAACAGCCCAATCGCCACGACGTTGATCCCGGTACCGGCCGCCGTGTGGCTGCTGGGCTCGGCGCTCGTGAGCGGCCTGGCCTTTGCCCGTCGGCGGACTGCCGCCTGAGTCTCTGCCGCAACACCCCCTCTCCCCCGCGCTCGGCGGGGGAGAGGGCTTTGATTGGCGCGGCCTGCCAAGCCTTCCCCGCACTGCTGTCTTTCCGTTGGTAGATCGCTGCCCAGTGTGGCGATCTGTGCCGCCGTCGCTGCAGAGTCTCCTCAGCGGAAGGCGTCCACGATGTCGCTGTAGCGTGAATAACAAGCAGCGTAGAAAGGTTCGTCGCGCATGCGGCCACGCCAGTTCGTGAGGCTGGGGTAGGTAGTCAGATCCACGCTGGCCACTTCAGCTGGGTCGAGCGCTGCAAGCAGCGCAAAATCCGCGAGCGTCAGGGCCTCACCCGCCACATGCGCATGTTCGCCCAGTTGCCCCTCGATGATCGGTAGATAGCGATCGAGCCATGCAAGGCCGTCCTGCTCGGAACGCGTGTCCACCTCGACGGGCAGCTTGAACAGCGGGATCATCACGCGATTGAAGAACACCTTCAGCATCCCGCCTTCCACGTGGTGGGTCACGAACTCGCACCATTGGTCCACGATGGCGCGGGCTCGCAGTTCCTGCGGGTAGATGGGGCTTGCAGCCTTGCTGGCCAGGTAGCGGGCGATGGCCATGCTCTCGAAGAGCGCGAAGTCGTCATCCACCATGGCCGGGATCTTCCCGGCTGGATGGATGCGCAGATACTCGGGAGTGCGGGTCTCGCCCTTGAGCGGGCTCAACGGTACGTGTTCGTAGTCGAGCCCGATATGGTTGGCGATGTAGCGCAGCTTGTTCACGCGCGACGAGAAGGGCGAACCGTAGAGGATCAGCATTGCGAGTGCTCCTGCGGGGATGATGATCGCTCGTGGCGATCGCTGGAACTTGATCCTCCGCGAGTGGCCGCCAGAAGCAAGGCCTGAGATCCACCCCGCCAGCATCCTTACCCGACTCAGGCGCGCAGCGCAACCCGCAGGAGCAAGGCAAGCCCGGTGGCCAGTGTCACGGCCTCGAAGCTGTGCTTGATGAAGCGATTGCCTCTCAGCAGGCCCCAATGAGTGCCCGCCCAGCCACCGGCGAAAGACATGGCGATGAGGATCAGCAACCACTCCCACTTGGGGGCTGTGGCGAGCCAGAGCGTGAGGGCCCCGGTGCCGTTCCAGGCGAGCCCAACCAGCACGAGGGTGTGCGCCACCGCACGCCGGTAGTCGAGCCCAAACCAGCGCACCAGCCAGATGGTGACGAAGAGGCCGCTGCCCGAGGTGAGCGATCCGTTCAGCACGCCGAGCAGAAATACAGCGCAGGCGCCCCACGCAAGGCCTGCCATGTCCCGATGCCGCGGGGCGTGGACCTGACCGAGGGCAGGTTTCAGGGCCGAGTAGATAGCGAGACCGGTGGTCAGGAGGCCCAAGGCCGCCTCACCGGCCTGCGCGGGAACGAACAGGATGAGGCGGGCACCGAGCACCACACCCGGCAGCCCGGTGGCCAGCAGGAGCAGCGCCAGCCGACCCTCCAGACTGCCCTCCTTCAGATGACGGAGCGTCGCTCCGACCCCGAGGAAGGTGCTGGCAATCTTGTGCGTGACCAGGGCCTCGGCAAAGGGCAGGCCGAGAAACAACAGCGCGGGCAACTGCAACAACCCGGCACCGCCGCCAGCCAGGGCAGAGAGCGTGTTGGCCACAAAGGAGACGAGGGCGACCAAGCCCAGGGTGAGCCATTCCTGCATCAGTGGATGGTGCCACGTCGGGCACGTTTGTTCCGGCCCCTGCAACCCATCACCGGCGCACCCCCGTCATGCCAGCGCCCCTCCGTCATCCCCGCACCCCTCCGTCATCCCCGCGCAGGCGGGGATCCAGCGTCGTCGGGCTGACGCCGAGGAGTCGTGGCATCTCCGGACCCTCGCTCAACCCCTCCCGAGGGAAAGCTTTGAAGGACTGGATGCTCGCGCAGGCGGGGATGACGATTGGGTGACCGGGATCTCCGGCTCGGCGAGCGGGGCGGCCCCGCGGGCGGTGGCCCGACCGCCGTTGAACAGGAGCCAACCCGAGGCGCCGTGGTGGGGCAGGGGACGGGCGAGCGCGGCCAGGGTAGCCGGATTGTCGGCCTCCACAATCACCACCGTGATGCCTGTTTCCGGAGTACGGGCCGTCCACACATGGGCTTCGCCGGGGCCGGAGAGTGCAGCCGGTCGCTGTGGACCCAAACCCAATGCCGCGACCTCAGCGCTCAGCGCGGCAGCGGGGCCAGTCAGCAGCAGGGCATCGTGCCGGGCCGCTGCGGCCGGCGTCGCAAGTCCGGGTGTCATCGCCGCCAGTGCGACCGCTGGGCGTTCGAAGAAGGCTGCGGCAAGCGTCGCGGTCGCCG
>DNIF01000132.1 GCA_003485715.1 Gammaproteobacteria bacterium | reverse complement strand
TGCAGGCCGGCGGCAACCTCGCACCGCCGGCCCTCGATCTGCTCGCTGAACCAGCCGCGGAGCTCTACGTACTGGAGCTCTCCAGCTTTCAGCTCGAGAGTTGCGAGGCCCCGCGCCTGGCTGCGGCCGCAATCCTCAATCTGAGCGAGGACCATCTCGACCACCACGGCAGCATGGTGGCTTATGCCGCTGCGAAGGCCCGCATCTGGTCAGCCGCAGAACGCATGGTCTTCAATCGCGACGATGCTCGGGTAGTGGCACTCGCCGATGCCCATCCCGGGGCCATTCCCTTCAGCCTCGAGGACGACCCGGCACTACCCTTCAGGAGCGGTCGTCACGCGCACGAGGACTGGCTCTGGTGTGATGGCGCACCCTTCATGCCGGTGCATGAACTCGCCATCACCGGTCGTCACAATCAGGCGAATACCCTGGCAGCCCTCGCGCTGGCCTGGCCATGGCTCAAGGGCCATGAGCCCGCGATTCGGTCCGCCCTTGCCCGTTTCACTGGTCTGCCCCATCGCTGCACGCGGGTGGCGAGCGCGCAGGGTGTGGACTGGTACGACGACTCCAAGGCGACCAATGTCGGCGCAGCCGTGGCAGCCATCGAAGGCTTCGCCGGACGCCCGCTCATCCTCATCGCCGGCGGGCAGGGCAAGGGGCAGGATTTCGCGCCCTTGGCCGCAGCACTGAAGGGACGGGTGCGCACCCTCGTCTTGCTCGGCGCCGACGCCCCGCTCATCGCCCGGATCTGCGCCGGCATCTGCCCCATCGAGTGCGTGGATGACATCGAGTCCGCAGTGCAAGTCGCCGCCGGCCTAGCCAGTCCGGGCGATGCCGTACTGCTGTCACCTGCCTGCGCCAGCCTCGACATGTTCCAGTCCTACGTCGAGCGGGGGGCGCGCTTCGCCGGGGCTGCGCGTGCGGTGGCCAAAGAATGAACGCCTTGTCCGGTGAATTGGTGGAAACCACCGAGGCTGTCCGGCTGCCGGGGCCGGCTGCCTGGAATGCCGAGGATACCCGTCCTGCGGCCATCCCCTCGTCGGAGCCTCCAGCGCGCGGCCAACCCGGGTCCACCTGGTTGCTGGAGGGGGCCGATGGCTGGCTCATCGGTTGCGTGCTGGCACTGCTCGGCTTCGGCCTGCTGATGGTTCTGTCGGCCTCCATCGCCATGCGGCCCGACAATCCCTTCCATTTCGCCATCCGGCAGGCGGTCGCGGCTGGCCTTGGACTCCTGCTCGCCTACCTGGCTACGCGCACGCCACTGGCCGACCTGCAGAGGGTGGCCGGTAGTCTCATGCTGCTGTCCTTCCTGCTCGCCATCCTCGTGCTCGCCTTTGGCAAGACGGTCAACGGTAGTACGCGTTGGCTCTCGATAGCTGGAGTTTCCGTGCAGGTGTCAGAGCCCATCAAGCTCTTCCTGGTGATCTGGCTCGCGAGTTACCTCGTGCGACAACGCGATCCGGTGCGAACCCAGATCCGTGGTTTCATTGTCCCAATCGCGGTGGCTGGTGCCATCAGCGGCCTCATCCTGGCTGAGCGCGACCTGGGTGGCGCTGCTGTCGCTTTCGCCACTGCCTTGGGGTTGCTCTGGGTCGGTGGCGTACCGCTGTCCCGATTCATGCTCTGGTTGCTGCCGGTGATCGCCATCCTGCCCGTGCTCATCCTCACACAGGGCTACCGCATGATGCGTCTCCTGGCCTACCTCGATCCCTGGGCCGATCCACAGAACAGCGGCTATCAACTCGTCAACTCGCTCATGGCCTTCGGGCGCGGCGGCTGGTTTGGTGTGGGTCTGGGGGGCAGTGTGCAGAAACTGCTCTACCTGCCGGAGGTGCACACCGACTTCATCTTCGCCGTAGTGGGTGAGGAACTCGGTGTCATCGGCACGCTCGGTGTGCTCATCGGCTTCGGCTTCCTGGTCTGGCGCATCTTCCACGTGGCCGAGCGCTGCGCGGCCGTCGGCCACGGCTTCGCCGCCTATCTCTGCTACGGGGTGGGGCTTTTCATCGGATTGCAGGCCTTCATCAACATCGGCGTCGCCCTCGGTCTGCTGCCCACCAAGGGTCTTACGCTGCCGCTCATCAGTTACGGCAGCAACAGCCTCGTCATGACCCTCGCCGCGCTCGGATGTGTGGTCCGCGCCTCCCACGAGAGCACGCGCCTCCTGAACCTGCGGCCAGCAATGAGGTCGCGCCGATGAGCGCCGTGCTGATGATGGCGGGCGGTACTGGAGGGCATGTGTTCCCGGCCCTGGCGGTGGCGGATGCCCTGCGTGCCGAAGGGCTCGAGGTCGCCTGGCTCGGCACGACCCGGGGCATGGAGGCGCGCCTGCTGGCGCAGCAACCCTATCCTCTGCATCTGCTGTCCATCGAAGGTCTGCGCGGGCGCGGCCCCATTGCCTGGCTCTCGGCACCGATGAAGCTCGCTCTGGCCCTGATGCAGTGCCTGTGCATCGTGCGCCGTCTGCGGCCACGCCTCGCCGTAGGCATGGGCGGGTTTGCCTCCGGCCCCGGCGGCGTTGCCGCACGCCTGCTCGGCGTGCCCCTCATCATCCACGAACAGAACGCCATTCCCGGCACCACCAATCGCCTGCTCGCGCGCCTGGCAAACCGGGTACTGCAGGCCATGCCCGACGCCTTCCCGAGCAGTCTCGGTGCCATCACGACCGGCAACCCAGTGCGGGCCGCGATCGTGGACGTCCGTTCGCGCGCGGCGCGTGAGCCGTACCCAAGCGGCAGGGTGCGGCTGCTCGTCCTGGGCGGTAGTCAGGGTGCACGGTGGTTGAATGAGTCCCTGCCGGCGGCTCTGGCGGCACTTGGTGATCGCCCCATCGAGATACGGCACCAGTCGGGCGGGGCAGAGCGTGCGGAAACCGCTGCCCGCTATGCAGCCCATGGTCTCACTGCCGAGGTGCACGACTTCTTCGACGACATGGCCGAGCATTACGCATGGGCCGATGCCGCGGTCTGCCGTGCCGGGGCACTCACAGTGAGCGAACTCGCCACAGTTGGCTTGCCGTCGATCCTGGTGCCGTTCCCACACGCGACCGACAATCATCAGCAGGCCAATGCCAATTGGCTCGCCAGCACCGGCGCAGCCGAAGTACTCATCCAGCAGACTGTGCGTGAGGGCGATCTCACGGCGACGCTCGCGCGTCTGATCGGTGAACCGGCACGCCGCCATGCCATGGCCATGCGGGCCCTCGCGCTGGCGCAAGGTGCGGCGACTGCCACCGTCACTGCGCACTGCCTGGAGTTCTGCCGTGACACCTGATCACCGTGAGCCGGGCATGGAGCAGGTACGGCGAGTGCACTTCGTCGGCATCGGTGGTTCCGGTATGGGTGGGATCGCCGAGGTATTGCACACCCTCGGCTTTGTCGTCAGTGGATCCGATCGCCAAGCCAACGCGATGACCCGCCATCTCGCCGGACTGGGTCTGCAAGTACACATAGGCCACGACCCGGCGCTGGTGGTCGATGCAGATGTTGTCGTCACCTCGACCGCCGTGCTGTCCGATAATCCCGAGGTTCAGGAAGCGCGGCGGCGGCGCGTGCCGCTGGTACGCCGTGCAGAGATGCTCGCCGAGCTGATGCGTTTCCGTTTCGGCGTGGCCATCGCCGGTACCCACGGCAAGACCACTACGACCTCACTGGTCGCAAGCGTGCTGGCCGAGGGCGGGCTCGATCCGACCTTTGTCATTGGTGGACGACTGAACAGCACCGGCAGTCATGCGCGACTGGGAGCCGGCCGCTATCTGGTAGCCGAAGCTGACGAGAGCGACGCCAGCTTCCTGCTGCTCGCACCCATGCTGGCGGTCGTTACCAACATCGACCACGATCATCTCGAGACCTACGGCGGTGATCCACGGCGGCTACTGCACGCCTTCCGCGAATTTGTCTTGCGCCTTCCGTTCTACGGGCTCGCCGTGGTGTGTGCAGACGACCCGGGCAATCGAGAACTGATCCTGGACCTGCCACGACGGGTCATCACCTACGGCATCGATGGCCCCTGGGACCTGCGCGCGAGCGACATCCAGCAGGAGCGTGGACGCACTCGTTTTCGGCTGCATGCCGGCGACGTCGACGGCCTGCCGGTCGAACTGGCGTTGCCGGGTCTGCATAACGTGCGAAACGCTTTGGCGACCATCGCTGTCGCCCGCGAGATCGGGGTGGCGACAGCGGATTGGCAGCAGGCAGTGGCTCGTTTCCAGGGCATCGCGCGTCGCTTCCACAACTATGGCGAGGTCACGGTTGCCGGCCATCGGGTCCTGCTCATCGACGATTACGCCCACCACCCGCGCGAGATCGCCGCGGTGCTGGAGGCATGCCGTTCGGGTTGGCCCGGCCGGCGCGTTGTGGCCCTGTTCCAACCACATCGCTATAGCCGCACGCGCGATCTGCTCGACGACTTCGCGTTGGTACTTTCGGAATGTGACCGAGTCCTGATTGCAGAGGTCTACGCAGCAGGTGAGCCACCCATCGCGGGCGCGGATGCACGCGGTCTGGCCCGTGCTCTGCGCGGACGCGGGCGAGTGGAGCCGATCCTCATTCCGGAGCTGGATGATGCAGAAGTACCGCTTGCCACCGCGCTTACGGACGGCGACATCCTTCTCGTGCTCGGGGCTGGCAGCGTGGGACATCTTGCACCGCGACTCGTCCAGGCCACCTTGCCCTCGCAGCTTGCGGGAGGTGCGCAATGAACGCCCTGCCCGTCCCGCGATTCTTTCGCGGCGAACTGCGCCGCAACGAGCCGATGGCTCGGCACAGTTCCTGGCGTGTGGGTGGAACCGCCGATTGCTGGGCCCAGCCGGTGGATATCGATGATCTGGCCGCACTGCTGCAGCAGATCCCTGTCAACGAGCCCATCACCTGGATTGGGCTTGGCAGCAATCTGCTGATTCGTGATGGTGGCATTCGCGGCACCGTGATCTGTACTGCGCGCCTGAATCGCATCGAAAACCTGGGCGATCAACTCTGGCTCATCGAGGCGGGAGCACCTTGCGCCCGAGTCGCACGCCTGACGGCGCGGGGCGCTGCGCGGGGGGCGGAATTCTTCTGTGGCATACCAGGCACCATGGGTGGGGCCTTGGTCATGAATGCCGGTGCCCATGGGGGCGAAACTTGGCCCCTGGTGGAACACTACGAGACCATCGATCATCAGGGCCAGATCACGCGGTTGCCCGTCACCTCTATGCACTGGGGCTACCGTCATGCCGAGCTACCGGTGGGACAAGGCTTCACCCGCTGCTGGCTCAGGCTCGAGGCAGGCGACGCGGTCCAGGCCGAGGCACGGATCCGCGAGCTGCTCGAACACCGCAACCGCACCCAACCAACAGGCATGGCAAGTTGCGGCTCGGTGTTCCGCAACCCTCCCGGAGACTTTGCCGGGCGACTCATCGAATCCG
>DNIF01000186.1 GCA_003485715.1 Gammaproteobacteria bacterium | reverse complement strand
AGGCCACCCACTCGTCGATCAGCACCAGGCACGGCCCATGCTCCTTGAACAGCTCGCGCAGCACATCGCCGGGGTTGGTGGATTTCTCGTCGTCGGCCCTGACGCGCGCGAAGGCCTGTTTGCCGCCGAGCTGCCAGGCCAACTCGCCCCAGAGCGTGCGCACCACGGTGCCGTCCACCTTGGTGACGGGGTTGCCGGGCGAGATCTTGTTGCCCACCAGCACCACGCGCTTGGCTTTCGGAAGGGTTTTGACCCCCGCCTCGGCCAGCACCGCGTCCACGCCCGCCAGCTCGCCCGGCTTCGCCCCGGAGCACAGGTGGTAGAGCGCCAGCATCGAGTGCGTCTTGCCGCCGCCAAAGTTGGTCTGAAGCTGGATGACCGGGTCGCCGCCCGTGCCCGCGAGGCGCTGCACGCCGCCCACCAGCAGGCGTTTCAAGCTCTCGGTGAGGTAGGTGCGGCGGAAGAACTCCTGCGGCTGCCTGTACTCGTCCGAGCCTTCGCCCAGATGCACCTGCCAAAGGTCGGCGGCGAACTCTGCCTGCTGGTAGCGGCCGCTGGCCACGTCGGCGTGCGGCGTGACGATCTCGCGCCAGGGCTTGAGCGTGCCAGTCGCAGCGGCCTCGATCAGCGAGCCGCCGACGCGCTTCTTCTCATTGCGCAGTTGCTGGTCGTAGATCTCACGCCGCAACTCCTGCTTCATCTTGCCGACCTCGTCCGCCTGAGCGGCCGAGACCGCGGTGAGCAGGCGCGCCATCGAGTCGAGCGCGCGGTCGGCGTCGTCGCTCGAGAACGGCTCCTGGTGCGCCCACTTGTTGCGGCAGTCGCGCAGCTCCTGCACCAGCGAGCGCTCGGCGCGGCCGAGCATCTTGCCGAAGACCTCGTTCCAGGTCTCCCACATCAGCTTGAGGACGCCCGCGGCGTCCCACTGGGCGATCGGCTTTTGTCCCAGCAGCGGGTCATCGGCGAAGCGTCGAATCGCGTCCATGCGCACGCTGTCCGCTTTCAGCGCGGCCTGCACCTCGCGCTCGACGAAGGGCGCGAGCCCGGCGCGCAGCAGCTCCATCGCCTTGCCGACGCGTTCCTGGTTGGTGATGGCCATGGCGGGAATTTCCTATTTAGCCGAGATGGGCGACATCAACGTCGCCCCAGTGCTGCTTGAGATACTCCGCTACGAGGCGGCGGTGGCAATGGTGCGGCTTATCCTCACTACAGAGCAGGCAGCCATCCGCAACCGCTTCCCGAGGTATCGTGTCCTCGATCCGCCGCTGCTGCATCAGGTCGAGAAACTGCCGCTCGTAGGCACTCCAGTCGCCGCGCTGCTTCTTGTACTGGGCGAGCATTTCTTGCGAGGGTGCCAACGCAGGCAGATGGACGTAGTCCATCCCGCAGATCTCCTTTGCGAAATAGGCAAGATCGTCCTTCTTGGCAAAGCCGGCGAGTTGCGAGACGTTATTGAGCCGAACGTCCACGATGCGCTTGGCACCAGACTTGCGTAGCAACTCGAAGAAGCGCCGCGCTGTCTTCTTGGTGAATCCGATGGTGAACAGCTTCATCGCACTGCTCCTGATGCTTCGGCCGCCAGTTTCTCGTCTACGTAGGCGACTTTCTCCTCCTGCCGGACCAATGCCTGCGCAATCAGTTCTTCTCGCGAGCGGAACAGATCCTCCCGCGGTAGCCCGGTCACATCGAGCAGCCGGTGCAGCGCATCGCGATGCGCTTCCAGCCGACCATCGCCAAGGATGTGCGCGACACCAATGCCATGTTCGTCGAGCGCCCGAGCCACGAGAAGTGTCCGATGACATTCCAGTGGCTCCTTCTCGGCGCACATCAACGCGAGCCGGTACTTCGTGGCGCCATCCATGACCCGGTCAAGCCCGCTTTGGAAGACAGCCGTCTGGGCGAGGCAGGCGTACTGGACGCGTCCATTCTCGTAGCACGCCGGGTCATCCGATCGCGCCCCGAGTTCGCGTCCGAGGAACACGTACTTGATTCCCTCCGCCTTAAGGCTGCGTTCCAGCGCATCCTTGTTGAACTGCGGATTGAAACGGCTGAAAGGCGCCGAACGCACATCCGCAAGTGCCGTGACCTCTTGCTTGCGCAGTAGCCCCACAAAGGCCTCGATGGTGTGCGTGGAATGCCCGATCGTGAGAACTGAAAACGACTGCATGCTCATGACCTCACGCGCTCCATGATCGCCGCGACCAGTTTGTAACAAGCGCCATTGTGCGGCTCGCCCAAGCTTACCGTCAGGAAGGCCTCGCCGAGATTGTAGTCGCCGTCCGGCTTCAGCAGATAAGCACGTTCGTAGGTAGGGTCGGTCACCCAAAGACGGTAGTCCGTGCCATGGTGCGTGAATCTGCTCTGCACCCGTCGCTTTGGGTTGCCGAACACCTCACCCGGCTTGAAGACGGACAGTGTCAGCCTTTCCAGCCGGATGAGCCGCAGAGAGGAGGTCAATCCCGTGGCTTGCGCGAGCGTAATCCTGTCGTTGCGTCCGTTGGAGGTGCTGTCCCCGTTGATCCAGAGAGGCGCGGCGGGGTCAGCGTGCGAAGCCAGGTCGCTCCATGCGGCCCGCACCACCCTCCGCCAATATTGCGCCGGATCGAGAAGCCAGTTCTCCTGCTGGTAGTCCCTCGGCCGCATCTCGATGAGGGGTACATCCATGATGTCGAGGACACGCGGGTCGCTCCCGTCCTCGTACTGGCGCTCGTACTCCGAGACCTCTTCGTGCTCCCGTGCGCTCACGGGGCGGATCCACCCGAGACGCTGCTGGCCGGACAGCTCGATGCCTGCGACGCAACGGCCATTGAGCTTGCGGGAATTGGCCAGGCAGAGGAGGCGCTTCATGATGGCCATGGCTTACTCCTCGTTCTCGCCAAACAGCGCGCCCTGCTCGACTCTGGGCTTGCCGCCCTCGCGGGCCAGGCGGGCGATCTCGGGCCAGCTCTGCACCA
>DNIF01000047.1 GCA_003485715.1 Gammaproteobacteria bacterium | reverse complement strand
CCCTGGCCGGCATGCGCGATGGCCTTGGCCACCGAGCCGAGATTGCTCATTCCGTAGTCGAGGACGACGACGCGCTGCATCGGGGAGGGGCTTCCTCAGGGGGTGGTGAGTCCTGCTGCGGTGCGCGCGAGTTGGTCGTTGCAAGGGACCGGTCCGGGCCGCTCGGCAGATGCCCGGGCGGTTGCTGGTGCCGTCGCGCGCGATTCGTTCAGCCGGTGAGGGTGCCCTTGGTCGAGGGCGTGATGCCGGCCATGCGCGGATCGGGTTCCACCGCCATGCGCAGGGCCCGACCGAAGGCCTTGAAGATGGTCTCGATCACATGATGCGTGTTGCGCCCGCGCAGGCAGTCCACGTGCAGCGTGCAGGCGGCGTGATTGACGAAGCCCTGGAAGAATTCGGCGAAGAGGTCCACGTCGAAGTTGCCGACCCGCGCGCGCGGGAAATCCACCGCGAAGGTGAGACCAGGCCGGCCGGAGAGGTCCACCACCACGCGCGAGAGGGCCTCGTCCAGCGGGACGTAGCTGTGGCCGTAACGGCGCACGCCAGCCTTGTCGCCCAGCGCACGGGTCAGGGCCTGGCCCAGCGTGATGCCGACGTCTTCCACCGTGTGGTGGTCGTCGATGTCGAGGTCGCCGGTGGCCTCGATGCGCAGGTCGATGAGCCCATGCCGCGCCACCTGCTCCAACATGTGTTCGAGGAAGGGGACGCCGAGTTTGAGCTGGCAGGTGCCGTCTCCGTCGAGGTCGATCTCGACCTCGATGCGGGTCTCGCGGGTGTTGCGGGTGACGGTAGCCCGTCTTCGTCCAATGCTTGTTTGCATACGCTCTACGCTACCAGAAAAGCGCCGCCGGACCAGAGCGCCCGCCAGCGCGCGATGGTGGCATCATCGAGACTCCTACGCCGCGAGCCAGGGTCATGCCGGAGTCCATCGATTTCACGTCCGTCACTCAGTGGTTGCAGGGCCTGCAGGACACCATCACCGGTGCGCTGGAGCGTTTCGAGCCGACCACGCGGTTCCACGAGGATATCTGGACCCGGGCCGCGGGCGGCGGCGGGCGTTCGCGCGTGCTCTCCGGTGGGACGATCTTCGAGCAGGCGGGGGTGGGTTTCTCGGAAGTGCACGGGCCGGGGCTGCCGGCCTCGGCCACGGCCGCGCGCCCTGAGCTGGCGGGGCGATCCTTCCGGGCGGCCGGTGTCTCGCTCGTCATCCACCCCGAGAGCCCGCTGGTGCCCACCTCGCATGCGAATGTCCGCCTCTTTGTCGCCGAGAAACCGGGCGAGGCCCCGGTGTGGTGGTTCGGTGGCGGTTTTGACCTCACGCCCTACTACGGCTTCGATGAGGACGTCATCCACTGGCATCGCACAGCTCGAGGCGCTTGCGAGGCCTTCGCTCCGGGGGCGTGGGAGCGCTACCGCGACTGGTGCGATGACTACTTCCATCTTCGCCATCGGGGCGAGCAGCGCGGTGTCGGTGGGCTGTTCTTCGACGACCTCAATCAGCCGGACTTCACCCGCTGCTTCGATTTCGTGCGCCGGGTGGGCGCGGCTTATCTCGATGCCTACCTGCCTATCGTCGAGCGCCGCCGGCACACGCCCTGGGGGGAGCGTGAGCGCGATTTTCAACTGTACCGCCGTGGTCGCTACGTGGAGTTCAACCTTGTCTACGACCGTGGCACGCTCTTTGGCCTGCAGACCGGCGGTCGCACCGAGTCGATCCTGATGTCCCTGCCCCCGCTCGTGCGTTGGCGCTACGACTGGCAGCCCGAGCCGGGCAGTCGGGAGGCCGAGTTGTACACCCGCTATCTGGTGCCCCGTGACTGGCTCGCAGAAGGCGCACCGCCCAGCATCAGGCCAGCTCAGAGCGTGTGAGGAACCGAAACCGCTGCCTCAGTCCGCGTAGAGTTCTTCGAGCGGGATGCCGGCGCGCGCGGCGGTGGCGATGAGGCGCACCTCGTTGCCGGGGGAGGTTTCGTCGGCGCGGATGAGGCTCACGACCCGGGAGCAGTACCAGAGCGCAAGCTCATCTCGTGCCAAACCTGCATGCGCGCCGTAACGGGCCTCGTCAGTGGGGATCACCTTGTGCGCGAGGCCGTGGGCCTTGGCGTAGCGATCGATGGTGACGGTGTCACCGGACGAGCCGCAGCTCACGATTTCCAACGTCCCGCTCCCCCAGAGCGGGGCATTCAGGCGCAGGAATTCGGTGAAATCGGCGGCTGTCTGCGCCCTCGACAGGGAGTGAGCGCCTCCGACGATGAGGAGTCGCTGATGCGGCAGGCGGTTGAACTGCGCCAGCCAGCTTCCCGGCAACCGGCAATTTGCCGGTGGGGCCCGGAATTGTTCGATGAGGCGCTCACGCTCTGCGGGGCTGAGATTCTGGCCGAGGCTCGTGACGCGAAAGTTCCAGTCCGGATGCGCCCGTGCGAAGCGCAGCAGATCGCCGACAGAGGCCGTGATCTCCTCCATCGTGAGCGTGCGGCCGAGACTGTTGGTGGTCGGGATGCCGTAGGCGTTGCCGCTCAGCCCGCTGGCACTCCCGGGTTCGGCCCCGTAGCCGAGACCCGCGATGCGGGCAGTGCCCTGGTCGAGACGGCCGGCCAGCGTGCTCTCGAAGACGAGGATGCTGCGGGGGCTCAAGCGTTACACCCCAGGCCGGCAGCCGGCGGCGTCGGGCGCTTCCAGACGATGATCTCGGGGGGGCTCATGGGCGTTTGTCTGCCTTCTTGTTTGGCCAAGGATCGCTGCATGCCAGACGCTTGGCGCACCGGCCCGGGGAATCGGCATTCGACTCCCCGGGCCAGAGAATAGCGGCCGGTAGACACCGGGTATGCAGCGCGGGTGAAGCCGACATGACGCAGGACAGAGGATGTCGTCTCCGGAACTGAGCCCACCGGGGATTCGTGGCCGCCTTGCCAATGGCGGGGTCGTGTCGCGCCCAGGGGCAACGTCAGGCGCTTGCCACCGCGGCCTCCCTGGGCTGCTCGAGCGCGGCCGCCATCCGCTTCGCGGTCTGCACGTCGGTCTTGCCGCTGCCGAGGCGCGGCAGCTCGCCGATCAGATGCCAGGCATCCGGCAGGGCCAGCGTGGGACAGTCGGCCTCCTGCATGCGGTGCCGGAGTTCGCTGGTGTTGGGCAGCGCTTCCATGCCGCAAAGCAGCAGCACGATGCGTTCACCGCGTAGCGGATCCGGCAGACTCACGGCCACGGCGTCTGCCGTGGGCACATCCTTCTGCAGCAGTTCGCGCACCAGCCCTTCCAGGCGGGTCAGGCTCACCATCTCACCGGCAATCTTCGCGAAGCGCGAATAGCGATCGACGATGGTCAGGAAGCCGTCGGCGTCGAGCCGGCCCTGATCCCCGGTGCGGTACCAGGTGCAGCCATCGCGTTCGAGGAAGGCCTTGGCGGTGAGCTCGGGCTCAC
>DNIF01000156.1 GCA_003485715.1 Gammaproteobacteria bacterium | reverse complement strand
TGTTTGCCATCGTCTTCTGTTCGGGCCTGTCGTCAGTTTTCGCGATGACCATATGAAACGGCAGGCCCAGAGCCGCAGCCAAGCGCTTCGCAAAGTTGGGGACGAGGTCGGGATGACGCAGCGAGGGAATGCAGGTCACCCACGTTGGCTCAGGCTGGGGGTTCCATTCGCGGACCATCTTCACGCACGCCCCAACCAGGTCGTCGGCAAACTTGCCGTCGTGGTACTTGCCTCGCCGGACCAGGCCGCCCCATCCAGCGTCACCCCAGACGCAGAGGGCCTTGCCGGGCTGCGCCTGATGCCCAGGCGCAATGAAGCCTTTGACGCCGTACTGAGGCATGCCCCCATCAGGCCACTTCTTGCGGGGTTCGATGGGCAGGCTGGTTCGGCGCAGGAATTCGATGGCGGCCCGAACCAGCTCCTCATCGACATTCGACGGCAATGGGGGCAGCGCAGGCTGGGTGACGGCGCCTGGATCGCCGTCAAGCGCGCGGATCAGAAAGCCCATGTGCTCACCGAAGGGCAGACTGACGTAGTCCTGCATCTGCTGGTGCTCGTCACGCCGCAGGGCCGTGAGTCGCTCCGCTCGCTCCCAGAAGGCCTCGCTCAGGGTGGCGGCGGTGAGTTGCCACTTCGTGCCTTGCTTGGCGATGGGTGCTGGCGCTTCGAGGGAGAGCAGCGCGATCGTCTTGTCGACGCGACCCTTGCTCAGGTTGACGCGACTCAGCAGCTCGGGGACGGACAGGCCGTTCTCTTCTTCCTCCAGTGCGCCCAGGACGTCGGCGACTTCCTGCCGGGTCGGGAACGCGCTTCGGATGAACCAGTCGGTGATGTCCAACTCTTCCTGGCCGCTCAGCAGTACGCCGTAGGCGGAGTCGAGCGCACGCCCAGCACGGCCCACTTGCTGGTAGTAGGCGACGACCGAGCCCGGCATCTGGTAGTGGATGACGAAGGCCAGATCCGGCTTGTCGTAGCCCATGCCCAGCGCAGTCGTCGCAACCAGCGCCTTGACCTCGTTGTTGAGCAGCGCCTGTTCCAGCGCTTCCCGGCGATCGCCCGTTTCGCCCGTGTAGGCCTCGACGTTGAAGCCCCGGGTCTTGAGCCAGTCGGCGACCTGGTTGGCGTCGCGAACCGTCAGCGTGTAGATGATGCCGTGGCCTTGCAGCACGGCGAGTTGCTGAGCCAGCCAAGCCAGACGTTCGGCCTGGCTGGGCAAGCGAATCGTTTGCAGGGACAGCGAGGTCCGATTCAAGTCGCCGCGCGAGACTTCGAGCTTCGGACCGAGCACGGCTGCAAGGTCCTCCATCACGCGGTTGTTCGCCGTTGCCGTGGTGGCCAGCAGCCGCAGGTTCGGCGGCAGCGTCTTGACGATCCGCTCCAGCAGGCGGTAGTGGGGGCGGAAGTCGTGGCCCCAGTCGGAGATGCAGTGCGCTTCGTCGATGACCAGCATCGAGATTTGTGCGGCGATCCCAGCCAGCACCTGCGTACGGAAGCGCTCGTTCGCCAGGCGCTCGGGTGAGATCAAGAGGATGTCGACTTCCCCGCGCGTCAGGGTGGCCTCGACTTGGGTCCAGTCGTCGACGTTGTCGGAGTTGATCGTGGCGGCGCGAACGCCCATGCGCTCTGCCGCGGCGATTTGGTTTCGCATCAGCGCCAGCAGCGGGGAGATCAGCAGTGCAGGGCCGTTGCCGCCGTCGCGCAGCAGCTTCGTCGCGATGAAGTAGACGAAGCTCTTTCCCCATCCTGTCTTCTGAACCACCAGCAGGCGGCCTCGTCCTTCGACGATGTGACGAATCGCGTCTTCTTGGCCTTCACGGAATGTGGCGTCGGCCCGGCCAGAGCCGATCCGGAGCAGCTCCAGGGCGCGTTGCGGGTTGTAGGTCATGTCATGGCTCTCCCTTGTTCTTGTCAGGAGAGCGGTAGCCCGGCGCCAACAGGGCGTTCTTGACGCCATAGAGGGCCAGCGGGTCCTTCAGCCACAGCCGGAACTCATGGCCACGCAGGCTGTGGTCAGGCGAGCAGTCCACGCTCCACTTGCGCAGGATGTAGCCGGCTGTCGCCGCACGCAGCTTCATGCGCAGCGACCCGTCCTGCATCCCGTAGTCCATCGCCGTGATCTCCGGACGAGGCTGGTCCGGATGCGGGACAAGCTCAAGCTCCACGATGCGCGTCCACTGGATGTCCTGGTCGCTGAGTTCGTGCGCTTCGGGCTTTTCTCCCTTTAGGACCCGGGGGTGCCTGATCCGCGTGATCACGAAGTCGCGGAACTCCTGCGACTTCCGGTCGAAGGCCCGGACATGCCACCTCAGCCCGTTGTCGATCAGCGCAAACGGCACGATCTGGCGTTCGGCCTGGCCGTTTGCGATGGAGTAGTACTCGATCGCCAGCGGACATTCCTGGTGGATCGCCCGGGTCACGCTGGCCAGCACGTCCAGGTCCGGGTGGGTCAGCCGCGAAGGGCTCTCGCAGGCCACCCAGGCCTTGAGCCGCATCGGCTCGCCATCACCGAAGCCCTGGGTCAACCAGGACAGCACCCGCTCAGGCGGAAAGTCGAAGACCGCCCGGAAGTCCGGGCCCAAAACGTAGGTCTTGGCTTTGGAGTCGTAGTCGATGTTGCCCGGGGCCAGCTCTTTGTAGAGCGCCAGATCCCGACTGGCCGCTGCCGACTGGATGCCAAAACGTGCGACCAGGTCCTGGCGACGGATCTCCCCGATGAAGCGCACGCGCAACTCCACGAACGCGAGGCGGTCGCGCTGCGGCTGGGTGAGTTCTGCAAGCTGTTCGTTCGACATCCTGGGTGCTCGTTCGGGTTAGCGAAGGCGTGTGCGAGTCATTGCGGGAAGTATATAAGCCGCTCTAGAATGTGTACATCGTATGAACATCGAAGTTTGTCCGTTGCATTGTGATGATGAACTGATGTACTGAAGACGCTGGAAGGCCAAGCATGAGCGGGAGTCGTTGGGATCAGCCGGGCGTGCCCCACAAAGGGTGGCACTGCGTGGACGTGGTCGACCTTCGGGCCGACGGCGAGCCTGCCGACGACACCGACTACGCGACTTGCCAGATGTGCGGGAACGAGAAGATCCGCTACGTCCACGTTATGGCGCACCCAGATCTGGACGAGAGATTCGAAGTCGGTTGCGTTTGTGCCGAGAAGATGAGCGACGACTACGAAGGGCCCAAGCGGCGTGAGGCGCGACTCAGGAATCGCGCATCGCGCCGCACTCGCTGGCTCCACCGCAAGTGGCGAGTCTCTGCCAAAGGCAACAGCTTCCTGAACGTCGATGGTCGCAATCTGGTGGTGTATCCGACAAGAACCGGGCGCTGGGGCTACAAGATTGGCGACCGGTTCGGCGCGAAGACCTACCCGACGGTGCGCGAAGCCAAGTTGGCACTATTTGACGACTTCTGGGCCGCGACACAGGACAACGACCAGCTTTGGGCGATGGACTGAACAAGAGCGATGCGCCTGAGATAGAACGGCCCAGTCAGGGAAAAGGTTCGGAACAAGAATGGATCAGCAAACCCAACCCCGCAGAAGCGGCTCGTACACCGCGAACCTGCTTGGAAACATACGGAGCCACCTGGCAGGGCTGCAGGGCTACGACGTCATGGCCCTCGAGCTCATCCAGAACGCGGATGACGCCAAGGCAGACTCCGTTGTATTCGACATCACAGACCGGGGCCTTCTGGTCGTCAATAGTGGCAAGTTCACATACTGCGGTGATCTGCACACGCGGCCTTGCAGCTTCATCGCCAGCAGTAACTACAGCTGCGACTACCACCGGATCGCGGATGTTGGCAGCGGGGGGAGCTCTCTCGTGGCGAAAACATCGGACGCTTCGGCATCGGGTTCGTCTCGACGTATCAGGTCACGGACCACCCGGAGATCCGGTCCTCTGGTGTGAAGCTGACGCTTCACCCGGAGGAAGGGCAGTGGTTCATCGAGCCATTCGAGCAACCCGAAGGCACCACGTTCTTCTTACCTTGGGCGGACGACCCCAACACCGAAGCTCGGCTTGCGCTGGGGGTGTCGCACGTCAGCGCCGCCCACATCAACCAGCTCGTCGACGACTTTCAGAAGGTCCTTCGCAAGAGCCTGTTATTCCTCCGGTATGTCCGGACAGCGGAAGTTCGGCGAAACGGCGAACTGCTGTTGGCATGCGACCTGGATCGCGGTGATGGGACTGACTTGATCGTCAGTTTCCGACCGAGTGCCGAGGTCGAGCACTGGCACATCTTGCGGGCCGATGTTGCGGAGGCTGCTGCGCGGCTGTATGCCTCACATCCCCGCCTGGAGTCGCTCGGTCGCGGCACCAAGATCAGCATCGGGTTGCGGATTGATCCGGAGCCCCTGGCCGAGGGAGTCCTTTACGCGTTCCTGCCTACCGAGCAGTCGACCGGATTGCCGATGCACATCAATGCGGACTTCTTTCCAGAGTCCGATCGTAAGGCGGTCATCTTTGCTGGGCACCAACATGAGCAGGCTTGGAACGAGATGCTCATCGATGCTGCTGCTGCTGAACTCGCCAGAGACCCCGAGGGCCTGCGGACGATGCTCGGAGACGTCCAACTCTGGCAGATCCTGGCGCGGGCATTTGAGCTGTCAAAGCCATCGAACCACCCTACTTGCTTCAAGCGATTCTGGGAACGATTGAAGGTCACTGGAGCCCAGGCACAAATCGCCCTGGCTCAGGACGGTAACGTTCAGCGTCCCAGCAGGGTTTTCCTGCCGCGAGGCCCGTTGACAAGCCATCAGGCAAAGACGTTGCTGGAGGTCGGTGGAAGGTTGGTTGCCGAAGAACTCCGGCCATTCCAGACCGCGATAAACCAACTGGGCGCACCAATCCTCACGTTCGACCGTTTGGTGGCCCTGCTTGAGCAAGCAATGGGGCAGCAGGTCCCGGGCGAGGTGCAAGTCGAAGCGGAAAGACTGGAGAGCTTCTACCGTCCGCTTTGGAGCATGGTCAACGATTTGCTGCCGGATGTCGCCAGTACCCACCCAGGATCGCACCCATCCGTTCGCCCGTTGTTGGCGATCCCCTTCATCGTTACCGAAGATCTATATGCCGTCACGATCAGCCAATCCTTTGTGGCGCCTGCTGCATTGGAGGCTGGACGGGTCGCTTCACTGCTGCCCAGGCTGGCGATTGCAGCGCATCACATCCTCGGGTTTCCCAAGATCGCGCGATTGATCCGGCAGCTTGAGCTTGGTGCAGTCGTCAATCACATCAGCTCGATGTGCGCCACCGAGGCCGTCGACGATGTCATCGGCGTCGAACAGCAAGAGTTGCGCGACCTGTATTCGATGTTCGCGGACCTGGACCGCCAGGCCAATGTCGAGAAGACGGTTTATCAAGCACTACGGAATCTGCCGATCTGGCTGTCAAGTCGAGGATTGATCAAGGCAACCCAAGCACTGCTACCCGGCAACTTCACCGATCCCACCGGACAAGCCGACCTCCTTGAGACGTCCGTCCTGACCGATTCCGCCAGAGACTTCGTTTCGAGCAAGCTTGGCGTACAGACGCAGACGATCGATGCATTCGTACAAAACGTCCTGCCAAGGTTCTTCAACGATGACGGACCCATGGACGCGCAGAAGTACACCCGCCTCATCACTGAACTCGCCAGCCACCCGGCGCTCGTGAATGACGAGCACATTCGCCGCCTGTTGGGTGCACTGCCGATCGTGCCGACGCAGGACGGGCGTTGGTCGCGCCCTACCAACACCTACAGACGTACCGATGATTTGGTGAAGGTGCTTGGCGATGCGACGCACCTTTGGCTCGATGCCAGTCGGGTGCCCAACGCTCGGTCGGTCCACACCTTCATCGACAGCCTCGGAATGCGCCGGTCACCACTTGCGCAGCACCTGGTGGAGCGGATGCTCTTCATCGCGGAGAAGTACCTGCCGACGGAAGATGCAAAGCGCGCCAGCGGAGAAGCCTTCTATGTCCTGTGTGACCACTACGACGAGTGGAAGGAGAAGCCATTCTTCCCGGGTGCGATCAACAGCCTCCGTGGGGTGGCGTGCTTCCCGGCTGAAGGCGATACGGAGAACTGGCACTCTGCCGGCGATCTGTACGCGCCATACCGCGCTGAGGCATTCAGGTCGCAGGCCAACATCCTGGATTTCAGAAACACGTCACGCCTGAAAACAGAGCTGCTGGAAGATCTGGACGTCACCATCAATCCGGAAACGAGGCTGGTGATCAACCATTTGCAGTACTGCGTGAAGACCAGCGCTCAGCCTCACGTTTCGACCTACCAGGTGCTGAACGAGCGAGCGCAGCGTTCCGATCCGCTGATCTCGACATTGGCTGGCTCTCGTTGCATCTATGTCGAGAGCCAGAAGAGCTTTGTCCGCCCGAATCAGCTTTACTGGTCGCCCCAGCAGCTCGGGCGCTACGCCTTCACCATTCCGGGAAATCTTGAGGCGTTCAAGCCGCTGTTCACCGCAATCGGAGTGAAGAACGCACCCGAGGGCCGAGACTACGTCGATATCCTGTTGGACATCGTCGGCGAGTACTTCGAGCAGTCGAAGCCCGTGGCAGGGGCGGATCGATCGGTGTACGACGCCTGCTTGCTGGGCGTGTCGGCAGCAGACGAGCGTGAGGAGATTGGTGCCCCGGACATTCGAAGGTTGCAAGAGGCACCAACGATTTTGAACCTTATCGGGCAGCCCACTCATCCTGACGAAGTGCTTCTTCAGGACAGCGAGTGGCACGCAGGTTTCTTCAATGGGGAGCTTGACCGGGCGCTGTGCAAACCTGCCCCCGAGCTGTGGCCGTTCATTGAGAAGGTCGGGGTCAGGCGCCTCAGTGAGAGCGCTGAGGTCGCGCTTGAGTTCGTTGATGGACAGAAGAATGATGAACCGCAGCTTGCCGACAAGCTGATGGAGCGGATCGACATCCTTGCGCGATTGCTTCACGACAAACCGACGCCAGTCAAACAAAAGGTGCGGAAGGCGCTTTCAGAGCTGACCGCCTTCAGCTACGAGCTCGTGCGCATCCAAGCGTCCGTGCACGTTGGCGGGGATTGGGCTTCAGCTCCACCCTCGGCAGCGCATGCGTTCTATGACATCGACAAACGCCAGCTGATCTTGGCGCGACCAGTTGGGGATCGCAGCTGGCCCCACGTCCTGAATGCCATCTTCCACCAGTTGATGCCGGAAGAGTCTGGAAGCGAGATATCGAAACTGACCCTCAGCGTTCGACCGCTGATGAGCATGCCTGTTGATGAGGCTCACCGAGAACTGACCGATGCAGGTATCCCGTACTTGGATGCTGAAAGCGCAAGCGGACAGGCCGATGACTTGACCTCGTCGAGCTTGGACGACATGGGGAGCGCGACCGACCCCGGCTACCAGCCAGAGAGCAAGCTGGATGCTGCGCCGGCCGACGCGCCGAAAGGTAGAGAACGCACACCTGATCGACCTGGCACGAGTCGGCCGACAGGAGAGCCGAAGGCTCCCCCCAAAGATGTGCCGCCGCCCGATCAAGGGCAACCTGGAACCGGGTCTAAGGGCGCACAAGAAAAGGACGCGCCAGATGGTGACCAGGCTACTGGGAACGGCCACCGCACGGGTTCGTCAACTGGCGACAAGCGCGCCAAGGAGCCACGTCCAAAGCACAAGGAGCAGTGGGATCGACGACTTCTTTCATATGTTCGGAAGAAGCAAGAGGAATCAGCCGATGGCGACGAGCAGGAAGGCCCATCCGATCACAACCTGGCTGTTGAGGTATTGGCCCGCGCCGCCGTCTGCGCCTATGAAAAGGCTCGGGGACGCGTCGCGGAACAGATGGCCCAAACCCACCCTGGGTACGACATCATCAGCCGTAACCCGCTGACAGGCGAGGACCGGTTCATCGAGGTGAAGGGTGTCAACGGCGAGTGGAACCAGACGGGCGTGGGATTGTCCAGGCTGCAGTTCAGCAACGCCCAAGACTACGGCGATCGCTACTGGCTGTACGTGGTTGAGTTTGTTTCCGATCCTCAACACATCCGCGTTCATCCCATTCGCAGTCCTGCCACTCAGGTGATGTCGTTCATGTTCGACGGTAACTGGCGCGATGCCGTCGCCGATGAACGTGCCGACCCCGCGCTTGCCTTCATCGCCGGCGCCAGGGTGAAGCACCAGCACTTCGGTTTCGGACGGATCGAATCGATGGAGCTGCGCGGTTCGACGCGGGTTATGTCCATCGAGTTTGTGACCAGCGGTCGGCGCACGGTCACGCTGAACCTGCAGACGATGACCGTGGTCGAGGAAGACGATGACAACGATCATTCCTGAGCTGACCGATGCCCAGCTGGCAGACTTGCCATCCCAGGCGGAGGCAAAGGTCTACAGAGCGTTGAGGGATGGTCTCCCCCGCGACTTTGTCGTCTTTTTCCAGGTCGGTTGGATCTTGCGCCGCGAGGAAGAGCAAGCCAAGGATGGTGAAACCGACTTCGTCGTCTGTCACCCGGATCTCGGGTACGTGTGCATCGAAGTCAAGGGCGGCGGCGTCGGGTTCGACTCCAGCAGCGGGGAATGGTTTTCGGTCGATCGTCATCATCAGAAGCATGCGATCAACAACCCGGTCAACCAGGCTCTGAAGGCCAAGTATTCGATTCGATCCAAGCTGAATGAGCACCTGCGTTGGCGCGATCTATCGCTCGCCAACGTCCTCAGAGGTCATGCGGTGGTCTTCCCTGATGTCGGGGATGCGAATGCCCTGAGCCGGCCCGACATGCCGCCGACCCTGGTCGGCTGCGCGAAGGACCTCCAAGATCCGAAGGCGTGGATCGATGCGGTCTTTGCCTATTGGGGCAACGATGCATCGGGATTCACGCCTTTGGGCAGGCGCGGCATCGAGGTCCTTCGCGATGTGTTTGCGCGCTCGTTCGTAGTCGCGCCGCTGATTTCGTCGCAGTTGGCCGACCAGGAGGCGCGTCGGCTGGTTCTCACCAAGGACCAGACTCGCGTGCTCGATTTCTTGCGCTCCCACCGCAGAGTCGCCGTCAGCGGTGGCGCTGGCACGGGCAAGACGGTCCTGGCACTTGAAAAAGCACGTCGCCTTGCATCCGAGGGGTTCCGAACGCTGCTGACTTGCTACAACCGGCAGCTCGCGGACCACCTATCAAGTCTTTGCGCAGGCACCCCGAATCTGGATGTGATGAGTTTCCATCAACTCTGCCACCGGCAGGTTGAGAGGGCCAATCGTGCATCTGGGCGGGATCTGGTTTCCGAAGCCAAGGTCACCTATCCGGGCAAGGATCTCTACGAGGTGCAACTACCCAACGCACTCGGATACTCCCTCGAAATCCTCCCGGATCGGTACGACGCCATCGTCTGCGACGAGGGCCAGGACTTTCGCGAGGAGTTCTGGGTTCCGCTCGAGCTGCTACTGACCGACTATGACAGCAGCCCGCTGTACGTGTTCTACGACGACAACCAGAACCTGTATGCCCGCGCAGGGACTTTCCCCATCCGCGACGAGCCGTTCTCGTTGACCACGAATTGCCGCAACACCGCGCCGATTCACGAAGCCGCCTACAAGCACTACAAAGGCGTTCCAGTGAGTCCGCCGGACATTCAGGGTGATGACGTTCAGTTTGACGAGTCGCCAAGTCGAGACCCACAGGCGGCCAAGATCAATGCCCGCATCGTCGACCTTGTCGCGAGACAAGGTGTCGCGCCCGGAGACATCGCGGTGCTGGTGGCCGATGCCCTGCACAAGGCCGAGTACTACGCTGCCCTGAGAAGGCTTCCGTTGCCGAAGCCAGCCACTTGGCTTGAGGAGGGGGTTCGAGGCAAGTCCACGGTCCTGATCGACACCATCCAACGGTTCAAAGGTCTCGAATCGCCGATCGTGATCTTGTGGGGCCTAGACACCATCGACCTGTCACAGCGGCAAGAGCTGCTCTACGTGGGCATGAGCCGCGCCAAGTCGCTGCTGGTCATCGTGGGCAGAACGGCGACGTGCGCTGCGTTCAAGGATGCGGTGAGTCAGTGAAGCCAGCCCGATCGATACTTCCCAACTGACGACGAGCCATGATCATGAGATTCAAGGAGTTTGCCGGCTACGAGTGGTTCAGCTTCACGGTGGACAACTTCGCTGTTCACATACTGTTCTCCGCGTCTGAGGCTGCTCCGCTCCTTGAAGGAAAGAGCAAGTCGTTCGAGTTGGGCGGAGCGTACTCGGCTCAACTGCACCAGGCGCACACCTCGGTGGGACAGACGCACATTCACGTGTACGCGAAGAACAATCAGCTTTTCGCGATGAACCAGGATGGTTCGGCACACGATCGAAGCCATGGCTCTCGAATTCCGAACAAGGTCGCGCAGGCGATCACTCAGAAGTTTCCTGGCTTCACCCTTCCGCCGGACAACTTCATAGAAGGTGCTCCGGCCGAAATCCTCACAGTGTTCGGTCCTCAACTACTCCTTGGGTAGCTGTTGCCAGCGGCGTCGCTTACGGACGCGGGTTCGATTGAGAAAAACGAGTGTCGAACCGCAGACCGTTGCGACCCGAATGAGACGTCAAGCTCACGCCGGGAGCTTGGCGATGGCCTGCAGCAGTGACCGCCTGTCCTGTCGGGGGTCCTGGGCGACTTCGATCCCGTGATCTTCCATCTCCTTGGAACAACGTCGGGCCCAAGCCATCACCTCGTCGAGGTTGAACCGGACCAGCTTGCCCACGTACCCCCTGTGTCAGCGTAGTTG
>DNIF01000012.1 GCA_003485715.1 Gammaproteobacteria bacterium | reverse complement strand
ACAAGCCGGCCATGGCACGGCAATTCCGTCCGCTCGCCATCGCCCCTTGCCTCCTCGCGCTCTGTGTTCTGGCCGTGGCGGCCCGGGCCGATGAGACCGAGGAAACACCGCGTCTGGAAGACTTCCTCGAGGCACCGCCACCACCGGAGGTAGTGCGCAGCGGCGAGCCGCTCGAACCGGAGGTCACCATCATCCAGCGAGGGGAGCAGACCATCCAGGAATACCGCCTCGGTGGCCGCATGTACATGGTGAAGGTGACGCCAACCAAGGGCCCTGCTTACTACTTCATCGATCAGGATGGCGACGGCAAGCTCGAGACCCGCTCGGATACCCTGGACGACCCCCTCGTCCCGCACTGGGTCATCTTCTCCTGGTAGAGCGAGGCAGCAATCCACCGTGCCCGGGTGCGCGCCGGTGCCTCTGGACGGTCACTTGCCGCACAGACCTGTGCCGGGCGGTCCAATCCGGTCAGACATCCTCCGCGACCTTGGCAGTCACCCCAAGCTTCTGCTAGAAACCGCCTCGCGGCAGGTGTTTCCGACCCCTCTGGTCCTGACCGGGCGGAGATGGAACGCGCTCGCCGCGGACACCGCCTCATCCCGCTTCCTGTCCCGCTTGCCAGGAGAAAGGTATGGCCGAAACTCCCGGAGAGAAACTTCTCGACGACACCAGCGGTAGCGATCTGGACGACTGGGCCGGCACCGTCGATGGCCCACCGTTGCGGCAGGTCCCGGCCGGGCGCAGCCCCAGCGGCAAGCCCCTGCGCCAACGCATCGAAGACCTGATGGAACGTCGACGCCTGGAACGATCGCTCGATGAGCGGATTGAGGACGACTGGCTGCGCTGATAACAGGGCCGGTCGCAACGCCGCCTGGCAGATTCAAGGGGCAAAAAGCCCGCTTGTGAGACGCGGCCACTGGCGATCCAGCCCTTCCGCCGGGTCGCGGCGAAAGCCGCTTCCTACCTGCAGTGCGAGCCGCCCGGCGACGAATGCGATGAGCACACCGGCAATGTCGGCCGCATCCATCCGGGGCGGTGCTGCCTCGTGCAGCACCGCCTCTCGCAGCACCTGCCGGTACTGGGTCTCCAGCCGCTCGAAAAACCGACTCACGCGCTCGCGCAGACGCTCTGCCTCGCCCACCAGTGCGTCCCCCACCAGCAAGCGGGCGAGGCCGGGATTGCGGGCCGCGAAGGCCAGCACGATTTGCGTGATTTGCTGGCAGCGGATGGCCGCCAGACGTTCCTCGCGCAGCACCAGGGCGATGCGCCCGAAGACGGTCTCCTCAGTGAAGTCGAGCAACCCCTCGAACATCCGCGCCTTGCTGGGAAAGTGGCGGTAGAGGGCCGCCTCAGACACGCCGAGTACGCGGGCGAGTTCTGCCGTCGTGATGCGGCTGCCTGGTGCCTCCTCCAGTGAGGCGGCCAGGGCCTGGAGGATTTCCGCCTGCTTTGTGGAGCGGTCACTCGCGCGCTCAGCCATGCGGCGTGCCCGCTTTGCGGCGCGCGCTTATGAGGGTTCCCACCCCTTCGTTGGTGAAGATCTCGAGCAGCACGGCGTGCGGTACCCGCCCATCGATGATGTGCGAGCTGCGTACACCGGCCAGCACTGCCTCCAGCGCGCAGCGCACCTTCGGCAGCATGCCACCGCCGATTGTGTCGTCAGCAATGAGCGCCTCCACGGCCTCGACATTGAGGCCGGTGAGCACCTCGCCGGTCTTGCTGAGGACGCCGGGCGTGTTGGTGAGGAGAATGAGCTTCTCGGCCTGCAGCACGCCGGCCAGCTTGCCGGCGACCAGGTCGGCGTTGATGTTGTAGGTCAGGCCGTCCTCGCCCACGCCGATCGGGGCGATCACGGGGATGAAATCGCTCTGCGTAAGCACATCGAGCACGCGTGCATCGAAGCTCGCCACTTCCCCTACCTGGCCGATGTCGGCAGGTGATACCTCACCGTCGGTCGGGTCCTGCCGGGAGGTCGTGCGCGAGGACAGCCTGAGCTTGCGGGCGCGGATGAGGTCGCCGTCCTTGCCGGTGAGCCCTACGGCGCGGCCCCCGGCCCGGTTCACCAGATTCACGATGTCCTTGTTGACCAGGCCGCCGAGCACCATTTCGACCACGCCCATCGTCTCGCTGTCGGTGACGCGCAGCCCGTCGATGAATTCGCTCTTCTTGCCCATGCGTTCGAGGAGCTGCCCGATCTGCGGGCCGCCCCCGTGCACCACGATCGGATTCATCCCGACCAGTTTCATGAGCACGACGTCGCGCGCAAAGCTCTGCTTGAGCCGCTCGTCCACCATGGCGTTGCCGCCATACTTGATGACGAAGGTCTTGCCGATGAAGCGCTGGATGTAGGGAAGCGCCTCGGTGAGGACGTGTGCAATCTGGAAAGCGGTCTGGTTGTCGAGGCTCATGGGATGACTTCCGGGTCGCGCCCCCCGCAGGGGGACTCGGGTTACAGGGTTCCGTTATCGGGTTTCGCAGCGCCCACGGTGGATCCGGGCCACCCCTGACGAGTCATCGGGCGAGGCCATCAGGAGGAGGGGGGCAGGTCGAGTGTGGGTTCGATGGCTTTGAGGAAATCCCGGAAGCGGGTCTCGATGCGCGCCAGCGCCTCCGGGGTATCGCCCTCGAAGCGCAACACGAGCCCGGCGCTGGTGGTCGAGGCCCGCACCAGGCCCCAGCCATCGGGGTAATTCACGCGCAGACCATCGAGCGTGACGGGCTCTCCGTCCAGTTCGCTCGCACGCGCGAGCACCTTCGCCATGATGCCCGCTGGCGCGTCCGTCGGCAGGGCAACCCGCAGTTCCGGCGTGGTGTAGGCGGTGGGTAGGCTGGCAAATACCTGCGAAGCCGGGCCGGGCATCGCCATCAGGACCTCGATGAGTCGGGCAGCGGCGTAAAAGGCGTCGTCGAAGCCATACCAGCGCTCACCGACGAAGATATGACCCGAAAGTTCGCCGCCGAGCGGCGCGTCGAGTGCCTTCATCTCGGCTCGGATGAAGGAGTGCCCGGTGCGCGTCATCACCGGCCGGCCACCGGCTGCACTGACCACGCGTTCGAGCGCACGCGAGCACTTCACGTCGAAGAGCACCGGTGCCCCGGGGCAGCGGGTGAGCACGTCGCGCGCCAGCAGCATGAGCAGCTGATCCGCCCAGACGATCTCGCCATTCTCAGCCACGAAGCCCAGACGGTCGCCGTCGCCGTCGAAGGCCAGCCCGAAGTCCGCGTCCTCGGCCATGACCCGCCCTTGCAGTTCGAGCAGGTTTTCGGCCTGGGAGGGGTCGGGGTCGTGACTCGGGAAGTTTCCGTCCACCTCGCAGTTGAGTTCCACCACATCATGACCCAAGGCCCGGAGCAGGGGCGGTGCCACCAGACCCGCGACACTGTTGCCGGCATCCACCACGATATTGAAGGGGCGGGTGAGGGCGACGGGAATGTCCTCGCTGACGCGCCGGATGTACTCCGGCAGCATGTTGGCCTGCACACGCCGGCCCTTGCCCGTGTGGTATTCACCGCGATTGATGCGCAGACGCAGGCCCTCGACTGCGGCGCCCGAGAGCGTCTCGCCGTCAAGGACGAGCTTGAAGCCGTTCCACTCGGCCGGGTTATGCGAGCCGGTGACCATGATGCCGGTCCGGGTGTCGAGGTAATGGGTGGCGAAATAGAGGACGGGCGATGGGGCAAGCCCGATGTCGATCACCTCTCGGCCGGTGTCCATCAGCCCCTCGATGACAGCCTGTGTCAGCTCCGGGCTGGACAACCTCCCATCGCGCGCCACGACCACACTCGACTGGCCGCGGACCTCGGCCTCGCTGCCGAGTGCACGCCCGATGGCATAGGCGACATCCTCGGTGAGTTCCTCGCCGGCGATCCCGCGGATATCGTAGGCACGGAAGAGGCTACGCGGAACACGCTCGACCTCCTCCTCAGCCGTCGCCATGGACCCGGCGTCCGCAGTCGCAGCGAATTCCTGCGTCGTCGACTCGAAATCGCTGAAGTCGATGGTCAGCCCTGTGTCCGCGAGGTGTTCGTGCATGCCTTGCACCACAGAGGAGGCGAGATCCGCGACGGCCTCCGGGCTGCTGCCGTCCAGCGCGAGGTCCGGCTTGAACAACGCCGGCGCCTCGGCAGGTCTGGCGTCCCGCTCCGGTGGGTGTGGCGCATCGGCGGGGGGCTCGACCCGTACACCGGCGGGCAGAGCAGGCAACAGGCGTTCCAGGCCCGGATGCCGCCCGGACAACACCGCGCGCACGGCACCGTCGAAGACCACCGACTGCCCGCGGGAAACCGGTTGCCTGGGACTGCCTTGCCGCACCCGCCAGAGGGCGAGCAGTACCGCGAACAGCACCAGGCCAGCAAGCCCAAGCACCCACACCAGGTCTCCGCTGGGTAGCGGTGTCGCTCCGAGCGGAAGCGCGTTGGCCGGCCAGAGCACGAGCAGAAGACGGGAATCGCTGATCGGCAGCAGCACGGGCTCCGTCGACGAAGGTGCGCCCAAACCTCCGTCGCGCAACAACACGACCGGTGGAGCACCCGGGATCGGCTGGCGGATCTCCTCGTAACCCCGTCGCTCAGCCAGGGCGGCGGCCCAACCCTGCACGACGACCGTATCCCACGCCACCTGGAGGAAGCCCAGCAACTTGCCCTCGGCGTCGGTCACGCGCTCGACCATGAGCAGGTGTTCGTCTGGCGTGCCGGCGGCGACGAGTTCCACCGGTGGCGAGCGGCCGGACACCTCGGCGCTGCGCAACAATTCGAGTGCAGCATAGGTGAGCGGGGGGTTCTTGCGGACGTCCAGTTCGTAGTGCCCGGGCTGCAGGATGCGCAGCACCCGCACGTTTTTCAGCCCGGCTCCAAGCCGTGCGGCCAGCGCCTCGCGCGTCTCGGCCGGGGCTGCCAAGGATGTTCGCACATCGTCCAATGCGGCGATTGCTGCAAGCTCGGCGCGCAGAAGCGCAATCGTTTCGGCCGGCCTCTGGACGAAACCACGCCCTTCAGCGAGCAAGGCCTCGCGTTCCTGCTCAGCGACCGCTTGGCCATCGCCCAAGAGGAATGTCGGCTTGAACCAGACGGTCGCGAGAAGGGCCAGCAGGAGCAGCGCGACCAGAAGGCCTGTTGGAGACCGCATGCCGGGGGGCAGGGTGAGCTTCATGATGGCGCGGCAGTGGCTCCGTGCGGGCATCGATTGCCCTTCGTCGTGCCCGCGACTCGTTCGATGGTGGCCAGGCGTGGTAGGTGGATCCAACCGAAATTGGCCGTCCGACACCGTGCCGGCGCGCTCATCTCAGCAGTCTGCCCGATAAAGTCCATTGCTGCGCGCCCGCTTTCGCCTCGGATCGAGGCCACCGGCCCCGCGCCACCCGTTCGGGCCCAAGACTCAGGTCTGGCCGGAATGACCGAAACCACCGCTGCCCCGTTGGCTGCTCGTGAACGCGTCCACCGTGTGAAACTGCACCGGCACCACTGGCACGACAACGAGTTGCGCAATGCGGTCGCCGGGCTCGATGGTAAAGAAGGCATCCCCTCGATTCCAGCAACTGACCATGACCTCACCCTGATAGTCGGAATCGATGAGTCCGACGAGGTTGCCAAGCACGATCCCGTGGCGATGGCCGAGCCCCGAGCGCGGCAGGATGACCGCCGCGAGGTCGTCGCGCCCGAGGTGGATCGCGATCCCCGTGCGCAGCAGCTCGCACTGGCCGGGTGCGAGCGTTAGCGGGGCATCGAGCAGGGCGCGCAGATCGACGCCGGCCGAACCCGGAGTCGCGCGGGCGGGCAAGGGCAGGTCAGTCCCGATCCGCGGATCCAGGACCCTCAGGGCGACACTGTGCATGAAAGGTCTCCGCGATGAGAGCGACGAGTTGGGCGGCAAGCGCCTCCTTGGTGGCCGTGCCGAGCGCGAGCGCACGACCATCCGGCCAGTGAACGGTCAGGGCATTGGGTGCATCGCCAAATCCGCTGCCCGGCTGGCCCACGAGGTTGGCGGCCAACATGTGCGCCCGCTTGCGCGCCAGCTTTGCACGCGCGTTGCCGTCCAGGTCTTCGGTCTCGGCGGCGAAGGCGACGCGAAACAGCCCGGGGTGGCTGTCGGCGAGGCCGGCGATGATATCCGCGGTCTGGCCTAACCCGAGCGCGGCGATGCCACCCGCCTCCTTGCGGATCTTCGCCTTGGCCGGCGTGAGCGGCGTGTAGTCAGCCACCGCTGCCGCGCCGATGTAGATGTCCGCGCCAGTCGCTGCACTCTGCACGGCAGCCTGTAGCGCAGCGGCGGTCTCCACCGGCACCAGTGCGACGTTGGCCGGCGGGGTCAGCGCCACCGGCCCGTGCACGAGCGTGACCTTGGCACCGGCCGCCTGCGCCGCGCGCGCCAGCGCAAAGCCCATGCGCCCACTGCTGCGGTTGCCGAGGAAGCGCACCGGATCGATGGGCTCGAAGGTCGGCCCGGCACTCACCACGACCGCGAGGCCGTCCAGACGAGGCGCGCCCGGGGCGGGCAGCACAGCGAGCAGGGCGACCAGTTCCAGCGCCTCGAGCATGCGGCCCGGGCCGTCTTCGCCACAGGCCTGCAGGCCGGACTCCGGCCCGAGAACGGTCACACCACGGGCCGCGAGGGCGGCGACGTTGTCCTGCGTGGCCGCGGCCAACCACATCTGCCGATTCATCGCCGGCGCCACACAGATCGGGACCTCGGCCGCCAGACACAGGGTGGCCAGCAGATCATCGGCCATCCCGGCCCGCAGTCGCGCCAGAAAGTCGGCCGAGGCGGGTGCAATCAGGATCCGCTCAGCCCAGCGCGCGAGCGCAATGTGGTCCATGCCGGTCTGGGAGGCTGCGGGGTCGTCCTCGTGGGTCGCCACCGGATGGCCGGACAGGGCCTGGAAGGTGAGGGGCGCAACGAAGCGGGTGGCTGCCGGGGTCATCACCACCCGGACCTCGTGACCCGCGCGTATGAGTTCACGGACGAGAACGGCCGCCTTGTAGGCGGCTATGCCGGCCGTTACCCCGAGCAGGATGCGCATGGGCGGAGCATAGCGGTCCAGACCGCTGCCCGGCATCCGCAACCAGATCCAGGCGCTGCGACCGGGCTCCCGGAAAGTGCGTCGCTGACGCCTTGGCAGGCATTCCGCGAAGTCTCCCGCCCCGCTTGGAGGAGCCTAGGGCCGCTCTCGCGCGGGCCTTTCCGGGATGTCTCCTGCCGCGCGCCCGCCACAGCCCCGGTCAGTCCCATGGAGATCCACAATCATGTCCATCGTGTGCTGGCCCACCGCAGAACGCCCCCGCGAGCGCCTGCTCGCTCAGGGCGCTGGTCGCCTCTCCGATGCCGAGGTACTCGCCATTCTGCTCCGGCATGGCCGTCGCGGCGGGACAGCCGTGGACCTCGCACGCGAACTGCTAGGCAGCTTCGGTGGCATCCGCGGCCTCTTGGACACTCCGCGCGAACGCCTGTGTGCCCACCCTGGCATCGGGACGACCCACTTCTGCCTGCTACAGGCCGCGCTCGAGCTGACGCGGCGTCATCTGGCAGCAGACCTCGCCCGCGGCGAAGCCCTGGCGAACCCGCAGGTGACGCGGCGCTACCTCACCGCCTGGCTCCGGGCGCGGGAGCGAGAGATCTTCTGTGGCTTGTTCCTCGACAATCGCCATCGGGTGCTGGCCGCCGAGGAACTGTTCCAGGGGAGCATCGACTCGGCCGCAGTGCACCCACGCGAGATCGTCAAGCGCGCCCTCGCCCTCAACGCCGCGGCCGTCATCGTCGCCCACAATCACCCATCGGGAGTCGCCGAACCCTCGCGGGCCGATGAGTTGCTCACCAAGCGCCTGCACGACGCCCTGGCCCTGGTGGAGATCCGTCTGCTCGACCACTTCGTCGTTGGCGAGGGCGAGCCGATCTCGCTCGCCGAGCGCGGGCTGCTGTAGTGGCCCGCACCCTGCGCATCACATCATCCCCGCACCACCCCGTCATCCCCGCGCAGGCGGGGATCCAGTCGCTGTGTGCCGTGGTGACGCGACGTCAATCGACCCCGGAATCCTCGTAGATCGCCTCGAAGGTGAGGCAGAGGCCCACACTGTCCACATTGACGGACTCTCCCGGTGCCGGGATCTCCTGCACGACTTCACCGGTCTCGGCCTTGCGGTAGATTTCGATCTGCCGCTTCGAGCTGTCGATCAGCACGTATTCCACCGGCCCCGGCAACCGCATGTAGGCAGGCAGTTTCTCCCGGCGGTCGGTGGTCTCGGTGCTGGCCGACAACACATCGATGATCAGCGCGGGTTCGGTGATGTAGTCCACGGGGCCTTCGGGTGCCATGTCGCCGGGATGACGGGTGACAACCACGTCGGGGTAGTAGTAACTCTGCGCGTGCTTCAGGCGCACCTTCATGTCGGCGATGAAGGCACGGCACGGGCGGCCACGCAAGAAGGCCTTCAAAGTTGCAAAGACGTTACCGGCAATGATGTTGTGTGCCTTGCTGCCGCCGGCCATGGCAAAGATCTGCCCGGCGAGGTACTCGTGACGCAGCACCCCCTCGCGCTCGGCGCGCAGGTACTCGACTTCGCTCCAGGGGACCCACTTGGCGCGTTGCATGGTTGGCTCCGTCTCCGGATGGGGCATGCCCATGCTAGTAGTCGGTGGCGTATCCGGATGGCTTGTGATCCCCCGCTGGGGGTTCGTACCCGTTGACCGAATGGTTGCGGACGTTACGGCCTCGTGGCAGGGCAACGGGTCGGGAAAACAAGCCGGGATTGAAAGGCCCCGCCGGGCCGAGCTATGCTTCGCGCCCTTTTTTGTGTTTGCGGCCCCGCCGCGCCGAGCTCACCCGAGGTCTGCCAAGATGTCACGCGTCTGCCAAGTCACCGGCAAGGGCCCGATAACGGGCAACAAGGTCTCTCACGCCAACAACAAGACCCGCCGTCGCTTCCTGCCCAATCTGCACTGGCACCGGTTCTGGCTAGCGAGCGAGCGCCGCTTCGTGCGTCTGCGCGTGAGCAACCACGGCATGCGCATCATCGATCGCCTCGGCATCGATGTAGTCGTGGCCCAACTCCTGTCCCGCGGCGAGCGCGTCTGACGCGCCCCGCCCTCCTTCGGAGCAATCGCCATGCAGGACAAGATCAGAATGGTGTCGAGCGCCGGCACCGGGCACTTCTACACCACCTCCAAGAACAAGAAGAACGTTCCGGAAAAGATGGAGATGAAGAAGTACGATCCGGTGGTGCGCAAACACGTCGCCTACAAGGAAGCGAAGATCAAGTAGCACGGGCCACGCCGCGGGTACTCGTGCCCAGGCAGGGTCACACGGGCGCTAGCGTTGCGGCCCGGAACGAGCGTCCCGGCCCCCGGCGCTGCTGCCGCACCCTTGCTCCCCAGTGGCGAGCAGCCATAATGCGCGCCGCATGAATTCCCCCGCTGACGTCCTCATCGAGGCCGAGGGCCTGTCTCGCCGTTACGGCGACCTACTCGCCGTGGATGGGGTGAGCCTCCGTCTCCTGCGCGGGGAGGTTCTGGGTCTGCTCGGCCCTAACGGGGCCGGCAAGTCGAGCACCTTGCAGATGTTGACGGGCGCACTTGCAGCGAGTACCGGGAGCGTCCGCGTCGCCGGCCACGACCTCGATACCGCCCCCCTGGCCGCGCGTGCCGCGCTCGGCTTCCTGCCCGAACAGCCGCCCGTCTACCGGGAGCTCAAGGTGGATGAGTATCTCGCCTACTGCGCGCGCCTTCGGCGCGTACCTGCGGCGAATGTGACCTCAGCCGTTCTGCGGGCCAAGGCCCGCAGCGGCCTCGACGGGGTCGGCCACCGCCTCATCGGTCGGCTGTCCAAGGGCTTCCAGCAGCGCGTGGGGATCGCCCAGGCCATCATCCACAACCCGCCCGTGGTGATCCTCGATGAACCCACGGTGGGTCTCGACCCGATTCAGCAGCGCGAGATCCGCGGGCTCATCCGTGAACTTGGTCGCGAGCACGGCGTGATCCTTTCCACCCACATCCTTCCCGAGGTGCAGGCGGTCTGTGATCGCGTGATCATCCTGCACCAGGGCCGGGTCGTGCTGGATGAAGCACTGAGCGATCTGGCCGCAACCACGGGCGGAGGACTGCGCCTGGATTGTGAGCGCCCGCCAGCCGCGACCGTGATCGAGCGCCTGCCCGGCGTCACGGCGGTCGCGTGCGAAGGCACAAGTTGCCGCATCGCCACCGGCCCGGGGTTCAACACCCGGAGTCTGCTCGAGGCCGCACTCGCCGGTGACTGGGGCGTGCTCTCGCTGGTACCGGAACGCCGCTCGCTGGAGGAACTCTTCGTGCAGCTCACCTGCGGAGAGGCCGCATGATCCAGACCATCGCCTGGCGTGAATTCCGCAACCTGTTTCTGTCGCCGCTCGCCTGGGTGGTGCTGGCGGTGGTGCAGTTCATCCTGGGCTACAGCTTCCTCATTCAGATGGAACTCATCCTGGAAAATCAGGGCGAGCTGGCCGCGCTGCCGGACGCACCCGGCATCACCGAGCTGGTGGCACAGCCGCTTTTCGCGGTAGCGGCCATCGTGATGCTGATGGTCGCACCCATGCTCACCATGCGATCCATCGCCGAGGAGCGTCGTAACGGCACTCTGGTGCTGCTGCTCACCGCGCCGGTGTCCCTCATCGAGGTGGTGCTGGGCAAGTTCCTGGGGCTCGTCGGCCTGCTCTCCTGCATGGTGCTGCTCACCACCCTCATGCCGCTGTCGCTCGGCCTAGGTACGGAACTCGACTACGGCCTCGTCGGTGCCGGTGCACTGGCGCTGTTCCTGCTGCTCGCCACCTTCGCCGCGATAGGCCTGTTCATGTCCGCGCTGACCGATCAGCCCACCGTGGCGGCGGTCGCCACTTACGGGGCGCTGCTGTTCCTCTGGATCATCGACTGGGCCTCGCAGACCGAACCCGGCGGTGTAAGCGGGCTGTTTCCGTACCTGTCCCTCATCCGCCACTTCGAGGACCTCTCGCGCGGGCTCTTCTCCAGTGCGGATATCGCCTACTTCATCATCGCCATCACCCTGTTCCTGCTCCTGACCCTCTGGCGGCTCGACGCCGAGCGCCTGCCCGGATGACGCCAGCAGCCCGTAATGCCGTGCGCGGTGGCCTGCTCGCACGCCTGGAGAGCCTCAGCCTGCTCGGGCTCCTGCTTGTGGTGGCGGGCCTCCTCGGTTGGCTCAGCAACCGCTACGAGATTGAAGCCGACTGGACTGCGGCCTCGCGTCACACGCTGTCCGAGGCGAGTCGGGCGCTGGTCGAGACCCTCGACGGCCCGCTCACCATCACGGCCTACGCGAGCCCCAACCCGGCCATCCGCCAGCCGATCGAAGATCTCGTCGGTCGCTACCGGCGCGTGAAGGGCGACATCAGCCTCGCATTCGTGGATCCCGACCGCGTGCCTTCACTCGTGCGCGACCTTGGCATCACCTTCGAGGGCGAGATGGTGCTCGACTTCGCCGGGCGCACCGAGCGCGTCACCCGTGCCACGGAGGCGGAGTTCACCCACGCCTTGCAACAGCTCGCGCGTGGCGCGGAACGCTTCCTGGTCTTCGTGCAGGGTCACGGGGAGCGTGCCGCCCACGGCCAGGCCAATCACGACCTGCAGACCTTCACCGGCCAGATCGAGGGGCGCGGCGTTCGCGTCCAGGAGCTCGACATCAACATCACGGCTCAGGTGCCGGAAAACAGCTCCGCGCTCGTGATCGCCGGCCCCACGGTGAGCTGGACTCCCGCCGCCCTCACGGCTGTGCAACGCTGGGTGAACGGCGGCGGCAACCTGCTCTGGATCATCGACGAGGGTCGCCTGGCCGGCCTCGAACCCCTCGCCGAGCGGCTCGGGATCCGCGTCAAGCCGGGCATGCTGGTGGATCCGGCTGCCCGTCTGCTCGAGATCAAGGACGCGAGCATCCTGCCGGTCACCGAGTATCCCGCCCGCGCCGTCGTCGGCCGCTTCGACCTCGTCACCGTGTTCCCCACCGCCAGCGGTCTGGAACACACGCCGCTCGAGGGCTGGGCTGCCGAATCCATCCTGCGCAGCGGCGAACAGGTCTGGTCCGAGACCGGGCCCCTCGATGCCGGCATGGTCAAGTTCGACGAAGGCGATGACCTCATGGGGCCCTTCGACCTTGGCCTCGCCCTGACCCGCCCGCGTGCCAGCGCACCCGGCCGACTGGCGCCCGAGCCTGGCGAGCTCCCGCCGCCCAGCGCAGAGCAAGCGCCCCCACCGGTCACGGGCGAGCCCCCCTCTGCGAAGGCCCCGGCCGCCCAGATCGATGCGACATTGGCCGCCGACCAAGCGGTCGATGCCGCCGCAGACACCACGGCGACCCCCGACACGGTCGCTGCTGATGTCCCGGCTGATGCTGACGCGGACTCGACCGCAAACGCCGGTCAGCAGCGGGTGGTGGTGCTCGGCGATGGCGACTTCCTCTCCAATCAGTACCTCGGCAATGCCGGCAATCTGGATCTCGGCACCCGACTCGTGGACTGGCTTACCGGCGACGAGCAGCTCATCGAAGTCCCGGCTCGCCTGGCGCGCGACCGTCAGCTCGAACTCTCCGATCCAGTCCAGGCCACCATCGGTCTGCTCGCCCTGCTCGGCATTCCGGCCGCTCTGCTCCTGACCGGTTTCACCCTCTGGTGGCGGCGCCGCGCGCGGGCCTGAGCGGCTACGGCCCCATCATCCTGAAGCGAACACCACGGAGACCCGACATGCGCACCCCAAGTCTTCACGAATATCTGCAGGGCCGTGTGCAGGCCGGGCTCGACGCCGGGCTCGCTCGCCTCCTCGAGGCCATCGCCGCAAGTTGTGTACGCATCGCCGCCGGGGTCCAGCGCGGGGCTTTGGATGGCGTCCTCGGTGGGGCAGGGGCCGAGAACGTGCAGGGCGAGGCACAGAAGAAACTCGACGTACTGAGCAATCAGTGGCTCCTCGACGGAACCGCTGGCTCGGGGGAACTCGGTGGCATCGCCTCTGAGGAGATGGATGGAGTGCACCCGGTCGCCGAGGGCAGCCCGCTCGGCCGCTGGCTGCTGCTCTTCGATCCGCTCGATGGTTCATCGAACATCGACGTGAACGTGACCATCGGCACCATCTTCTCGCTGCTGCCGCACCCGCGTCCGGGTATGCCCGCCATTGAGGCGGACTTCCTCCAGGCCGGCCATCACCAGGCGGCCGCCGGCTACGTGGCCTATGGGCCGCAGGTGCAACTGGTATTGACCACCGGGGGGGGCGTGGACGGCTTCACCCTGGACCCGTCCAGCGGCCAGTTCCTGCTGACCGCGCCCGCGATCACACTCCCCGCCGACACGCGCGAGTTCTCCATCAACACCTCGAATGCCCGCTTCTGGGAGCCGCCGGTGGCCCGCTACATCCAGGAGTGCGTTGCCGGCAAGGCGGGGCCGCGCGGGGAAAACTTCAACATGCGCTGGGTCGGCTCCATGGTGGCGGACGTACACCGCACGCTCGGTCGCGGCGGGGTGTTCATGTACCCGCGAGACACCAGGGATCTCACGAAGCCCGGCAAGCTGCGCCTCATGTACGAGGCCAATCCGATGGGCTGGCTGGTCGAGCAGGCCGGTGGGCGGGCCAGTACCGGGCGCGAGCGGATCCTGGATATTGCCCCCGCTGGCCTGCACCAGCGCGTCGCCGTCATCATGGGTTCACGCAACGAAGTGGAACTGCTGGACGCCTACCACGCCGAGACCCCGGCCTGAGCGCGTGATCGCGCGGGGATGACGCAGCAGGGCCGCATTCAGGCCCCGAAAGGCGCGACCCCGATGAGCCAGCGATGGGCATACAGGGCAAAGCCGGCCCAGAGCCCAAGCCCAAGTACGACGGTGGCCAGCGTCCCGGCCCAGTGGCCTGTGGCGGGGCGTACGCCCGCCGCCCGATCTCGACGCCGCAGCACCGCAAACAGGACCACCGACCAGGCGAGGAAGGTGCCAAACAGCAACAAATCTGCCGTGGAACCGTTGACCAGCAGATGGCTCAGGGCCCAGAGCTTGACCCCGGCCAGCATCGGGTGGCCGATGGCGGACTTGAGGTGATTGCGCGGCACATAGGCGGCAACCAGCAGCAGGAAGGCCGCGACGGTGAGCAGACTCGCGGCGTGGCGCACGCCGACCGGCAATACCCACAGCAACTCGGCGCTGAGCCGCGCTTCCCCGTAGCCGCGCGCGATTAGCACGAGCGCGAGTGCGGTCAGCAGGGCGTAGAGCACCTTGAAGCCGATGCAACCCAGGCGCGCTATGAGCGCCCGGCGCGGCCCCTCCCCCGGCAGGCGCAGGCCGTGGGTAACGAGAAAAAGGGCCAGTCCGATGCCGAGTTCTGTCATGTTCGCTGCCTCGATTGGCGGAAAATGCTGCGGGCTTCAGAAGAGTTCGACATCGCCGGAGGTGGTCGCGGCCTCGGCCTCCGTGCGGGCCTCCGGCAGCGTGCTCCAGGACACCACGCGGTTGCGGCCTTCCTGCTTGGCGCGGTAGACGGCGCGGTCGCCGCGTTCGAAGGCACGGGCGGGCGGGTCATCCGCACGCACCGGCCCGACGCCGATGCTGATGGTCACCTGCCCCACCTGCGGAAAGGCGCAGTCTGCCACGCTCTGGCGCAGCCGCTCGCAGGCGATGAGGGCCTCGGTCTCACCGGGGCAACGCATGAGCACGACGAACTCTTCGCCACCAAAGCGGAACAGGCGATCGTTCATCCGGAAGTTGGCCTGCAACAGGCGCGCAAGCAATAGCAACACCTCGTCACCTATGAGGTGCCCATGGCGATCGTTCACCTGTTTGAAGTGATCCACATCGATGACCGCAAGCCAGATCCCGGTCTGCGACGCGGTGAATTGCGAGCCGTCACGCGCGTCGGGCAAGGCCGAGGGGTCGCGCAGGAAGGCGTCATCGAAGGTACGGCGATTCAACAGTCCGGTGAGGGTGTCGCGCTCCGAATAGTCGAGCAGCGAGAGCAGGTTCCGGTACACCTTCGCCACGGAGACGAGCAACGCCTGTCCGGGTTGGGCGATGGGCGTGTCGGACTCCACCTCCAGCACACCGAAGGGCCCGGTGTCGGTTGCGAGCGGAATACAGGTGGTGAAGGTCGGGCCGGCCACCTCCACCAGGGCCTGCTCGCGCAGGCAGCGTTCGCGATCGGGGTGAGTCCCGAGCGCGGGTAACTGACTGAGGTCATCGAGGGTGTTGGCGATGCCGGCCACCAGCGCCCCGCGCTCATGCCGGGCCCGGCACAGCCAGCGATCTTCTCCGTCCACGCGCACCCGTCGGTGGATGCTCACCGTCAGCGGATCGATGAGGTCTCGCACCAGGGTCGTCAGCGTGACATCCACCACGTCGCGGTCCCGCGAGCGCGTGAGATCTGCGAGCTTCTCGATGACCTGATTCATGCGGATTGCAGATGCCTTGCCGAGGGTGTCGCGAACACAGTCAGGGGCGCTGGAGCATCAGGTCCGATCACCCGCAGTATCGCTGCCGATTGCCGAAGCGTTGCCACCGCGTCCTGCATATGCTGCCATCAACATCAGCTTTCTGCATGCCTTGGCGTGCAGGCCTCACCACCCCAACCGCCGGATCGCCATGCGTCATCGCCTCACCCTGACCCTGCTCACCATAGTTGCCCTGCTCTTGTCGCTGGTCGTGATCTTCGAGCCGGGACGAGAACAGCCGCCGGCCGAGGTCGCCTTGACCCCGATCGCTGTGGCCCAGCTCGAGCGGCTCACCATCCGCCGGCCCGGCGCGCCCGCGCTCGCGCTGGAACGGCGTGCCAATCACTGGTGGCTGACCGCCCCCTGGCCGGTGCCGGTACCCGCCCTGGCCTACCGCATCGAGTCCACCCTCGGGCTGCTCGCGGCCAGGCGCGAACACAGTCAGGGGATAGCGGATCTGGACCTCGCCCAGTTCGAACTCGACACCCCGCTGCTCGAACTCGAGGCGGGTGGTGAGCACCTGCTGTTCGGCAACACCCATCCCATCAAGCGTGAGCGGCATGTCCGCCGAGGGGACGAGTTGCATCGAATCGCAGACTTCCACTTCGCCGCCATCGACGTGGATGCGACCGAGTGGGTGGCCACCGCCCCGGTCCCGCCGGATGTCTCACTCAGGCGTATCGAGTTGCCCGGCCGGGTGCTGCAGCTCGAGCGTCCGGCAGCGGGAGCTGCCGACGCCGCTGCCCCGGCCGCCTCCTGGGGCGGGCCACAGGGTGAGGCTGAACTCCCCGCCAGCGAGGTGGCGAGCGCCTGGCGTGAGGCCCGCGCCTGGCGGATCGAGCGCCTGGAGGATCTGGGGCCGCCCACCGGGGCCAATGCCGAAGCGAGCGCCCACTCCGCCGCCACCCCCGGCGCAGAGGCCGCCGCCCGTACGGACGCGGCTGGCGGCGGGCCTGGGCTCGGGGCACTCGATCCGCTCACCGCCGGGGGCGAACCGGCCCGGGGGGCACTCGACCCGGCCGGGATCCGCATCGGCTGGGAGGGAGGGCACATCGATTTCCGCATCGTCCGGCGTGAACCGGAACTCATCCTCGCCCGTGATGAGGTGGGTCTTGCCTGGGTCTTCGAAGGCCCCGACGTGCGGCGCCTGCTGGGCCTGGCCGCGGCCGACGACCCGGCAGCCGCGGGTGGCGAGGCGAAAGCAGAGACGACCCCCGAGGGAACGCCGGGACCGTGAACGCGGAGGCCAGCTCTGAACGGCCGTTGGCGACAGGAATGAACGGGCGCAGATCTCGATTACTCACGGATCCGCACGCGCCCCGGCTCGACGATCCAGAGACGCCCCTCGGTCGGCTCGGCAGCAAGAAGCGTAAGGGCACCCCGCAACACGGAGACGATGTTCGCGACGCTTTGTGTCGCGGGGCGAACAACCCAGACTCCGTGATGGCTCGATGGTGGATACTGCTGAATGTCGGCAAAGTCGAGATCAAGCGTGACGAGGATGCGCTCCTCGGCTAGGCACGCCCCGATGAGCCGCGCGTCCGTACCGCCACCCAACCCTTCCTCGCTTGCGGAATGGACATCGTGCCCAGCGCCAACGAGCAGAGAGTGGGCGTTGCGCGGAAGGTTCTCGTCGAGCTTGAAGCGCACAGCCGTCCGCTGCGACTAGACCGGGATCGGGACGATGCGCTCGCGAGCGAGAGCGGCCGCGTAGGCGATGGCGGCCGGAATATGCTCTGGCCGCAGCGACGGATATTGGTCAAGGATACGTTCGGGCATCTCACCAGCAGCCAGGTTGTCCAGGACGATGCTGACCGGAATCCTGGTGCCCCGGAAGCACACTGCTCCGTGCATGATCGCTGGATCGGCACTGATGTAGGGTTTCCAGTCCATCAACCTCTCCTCGGAGGGCGGCAATGCTTCCGCCGTGCAGATCGCTGGCGTCGTTGCACGAAACCCTCACCGCCATCCCGGCAGCTTGACGCACTGTAGCAACACCTCACCGGCATTGCCTGATCGACCCCAAGGAAGCTCAGCACGAGTGTCCGAGGCAAAGTCATTCATTGCGCTGGAACGGCATGCAGACTACCGGTGGCTGAACGTCCCCCGGCCCATGCCTGCGTTCCCCCATTCGCTCTAGCACCCGGCCCCAACCATGCCCGAGTTACCGGAGGTCGAGACTACCCGCCGCGGCATTGCCCCACTGCTCATCGGCCAGCGGCTCGTTGGGCTCAACGTCCACGATGGCCGGCTGCGCTGGCCGGTGGACCCGGATCTGCCGGCACGTCTGGCCGGCCGCCGGCTCACCGATCTGCGCCGCCGCGCCAAGTACCTGCTCATGGACTGGGACGGCGAGACGCTGCTGCTGCATCTCGGCATGTCCGGATCGCTCCGGCTGCTCACCCGGCCCGCTCCACTTCGCCCACACGACCATCTGGAGTTCGAGTTCGGTGCCGGGCTGCGACTCCTGTTCCACGACCCGCGTCGCTTCGGCTCGGTGGTGCACGTGCCGGGCGACCCGGAGCGCCACCCGCTGCTCGCACACCTCGGCCCCGAGCCGCTGTCGCCGGACTTCGATGGTGCCCACCTGCATCGCCTGGCCGCCGGTCGGCGCGCGCCCGTGAAATCCTTCCTGATGGACGGCAGGGTGGTGGTCGGCGTGGGGAACATCTACGCCAACGAGGCCCTGTTTCTGGCCGGCATCCATCCAGGACGCGCGGCGGGGCGCATCGCGCTCGCCCGCTACCAGACGCTCGCGACCACGGTGAAGCAAGTAC
>DNIF01000278.1 GCA_003485715.1 Gammaproteobacteria bacterium | reverse complement strand
GGCCGAGGCCGAGGCCGAGCAGACCTCCAAGCCGGCCAGTGGCTGCTCCAGCCAGCGTGTCGCCTGAGCGGTCACTGCCTACTGTGACCTTCCCCCCATCACGCGCGTCTGCCCGCACCCAGTTGGATGCAACGGCGACCGCGGCACGCACGCCTTGCTGAGCGCCTTTGCCATCATCGGTGCCCTCATGTGGGCCGGGTTGCTGCTGGTGCCCTGGCGGCCCCACCGCACCGATGAACACCTCGAGGCGACCGAACCCGGGCGCATGCCCCCGGATGAAGGCAGGCGGGTATCCGTGCTGGTACCGGCCCGGAACGAGGCGGCCGTGCTCGGGCGCACACTGCCACCGCTGCTGGCGGAGCCTGTCGTCGCCGAGGTGTTGCTCATCGACGATCACTCCACCGACGCCACGCGGGCGGTGGCCGAGGCCTTGCAGCACCCGAAGCTCAGGGTCATGGCGGCGCCCGAGTTGCCCCCTGGCTGGAGTGGCAAGCTCTGGGCACTGGAGGCGGCCCGCCGCGAGGCCCGCGAACCTTGGCTGTTGCTGGTAGACGCGGACATCGAACTCGAACCCGGCATGCTCCCGGCACTCATCGGGCGGCAGCGCAATACCGGTGCCGCACTGGTATCGGTGATGGTGCACCTGCGCATGCAGGAGATCTGGGAGCGGCTCCTGATGCCGGCCTTCGTATTCTTCTTCAAGCTCCTCTACCCGTTTCGCCTCGCCAATGGCCCGCAAAGCGCCTTCGCGGCAGCGGCCGGCGGGCTGATGCTCATCGAGGCCAGGTGCCTCGAGGCCATCGGCGGCTTCGGTGCCCTGCGCGGGGCACTCATCGACGATTGCAGCCTGGCCGCGGCGGTCAAACAGAGCGGTGCGCGGATCTGGATCGGTCTCACGCACGGGGCGCGCAGTCTGCGCGAGTACCCGCAGTTGGCGAACGTCTGGCAGATGGTGAGCCGCACGGCCTACACCCAATTGCACCACTCGCCCATCCTGCTCAGCTTGTGTGTCGTGCTGATGATCGCGAGCCTCGTTGCTCCACCGCTCGCGCTGCTGTTCGGCGACGGGGGGGAACGACTCGCCGGGCTCATCGGCTGCGCCGCCATGGGCATCGCCTATTGGCCGACCCTCCGCTACTACGAACTCCCGGCCTGGCGCGTGATCACCCTGCCCGTCGCGGGTGCGTTGTTCCTGGCCATGACCATTGCCTCGGCCATCGGACACCACCGCGGCACGACGGCGGTGTGGCGCGACCGCAGCTACCCCGCCGCGTGAAGTTCGCCCTCGGGGCCGCTGTAACGGTCCGCTGTTCGCCATGTCGCACGGACGCGCAACCGGCAGCAGGATCGCCGACCCGTCCGTGCCGCCCTGCACCTGCGTGATGGATGCACGTGAACGGCTCGCGGGTCGCGACCTCGGGTTGCTAATATTCGTCTCCGTGCATCTCGCTCGTTGATCTGGAATCCCCCTTGCACCACGCCCGCCGTCTTGTCCTCTCCCTAGGCCTCTGTCTCGCTGCGCTCGCGGTGCCCGCGGCGCGAGCTGAGACCCAGCCCGTTCCGGTCGCAGCAGCGGTCGCCGTCGTGGAAACCCTGCACTCCGCGCTCTTCGCCTCGATGCAGGCTGGCGACGTAGGCACGCGGGTTCGCGCCGACCAGCTCCGGCCGGTGGTTCACGCGGGTTTCGACTTCCCCACCATCGCCCGCGTCGTGCTGGGGCAGACCTGGGGCAAGCTCGATGAGGCCGAGCGTCAGCGCTTCCTCGCAGTCTTCGCAGAACTGAGCGTCGCGACCTACGCCTCGCGCTTCGATTCCCACACCGATGAGCGCTTCGTCACCTTGGGCAGTGAACCCGGTCGACGCCAGGGCGAGGCCCTGGTGCGCACACAATTACAACGTCCGGCCAGCGGCAAGCAGCCGGTCAGCCTGCACTACCTGCTGCGCTCGGATAGCGACGGGGCCTGGCGGATCGTCAATGTGGTCGCCGATGGAGTAAGTGACCTCTCCCTGAAGCGCACCGAGTACGCGACCGTGCTCAGGGATGCCAGCATCGCCGACCTCATCGCACGCCTGGAGTCCCAGACCCAGGGCCTGCTCGAGGGCAAGGATGCGGAATGATCGACATGTCGACCGGCTCCCCGCCTTCGCGGGGATGACGGGATGTGCGGGGATGACGGGATGTGCGGGAATGACGGTTTCAGGCTGCACGGCAGTCATCTTCAGCGCATCGGGGCCGGGCCGCTAACGCGGCGGTGCGCCGTTCCAGCAAAGGACTTTGTAGGCGCAGCATTTCCTTGGGCCGGGCCTGACCGGGACCACTGCACCAGGGACTTCACACGGAGGCACGAGGCATGGACATGGATGGGGTAGCAACGGCCCTCAAGGGCGTTCTGGCTGGCGTGGTGCTGGCGGTTCTGGGGGGCTGTGCGCACAACCCAAACGCCCCTGATCCGCGAGACCCCTACGAAGAGACCAACCGCAAGTTCTACTCCTTCAACGATGCCTTGGATCGGCACGTACTCGAGCCGGCCGCACATGGCTGGCAGGCGATTACCCCGATTGGCTTCCGCCAGGGTGTCAGCAACTTCTACGGCAACTTCTACTACCTGAACACCATCCTGAACAACCTCCTGCAGGGCAAGCTGCTGAGTGCAATCCGGGACAGCGGTCGCGTAGTGCTCAATACCACACTCGGCATCGGCGGCTTCTTCGACGTGGCGACTCCCTTTGGTTTCCCCGCCCACCAGGAAGACTTCGGCCAGACCCTGGCCGTCTGGGGCGTCGGCGAGGGTGATTATCTCGTCTTCCCCTTCCTCGGCCCGGCCACGCAGCGTGATGTGCCTGGCTTCGGTACTGCATTCATCACCAACCCGCTCTTCTGGGTAGGCGGGCTCGTCATCGGCCTGCCAGTGGGTATGCTCGAGGTGGTCAACACGCGCGCCAACCTGCTGGAAGCCACCCGGCTGCGAGACGAAGCGGCACTCGACCCCTACACCTTCACGCGTGAGGCCTACCGTCAGCGTCGCGATTACCTCATCAGGGATGGCGAAGGGTTCGGTCAGGACGACCTCTACCTCGACTTCAACGGCGAGTTCGATGACGGTGCCGGTGCTGGTGCCGACCCGGATGCTGCGGGATTGCCTGACAGTGCTGGCACCTCCGCACCTGCCAAGCCAGTGGATGATTCGTCGGATGTGCTGAAGATCGACTGAGCGCGCAAAGTCACTCAGCGTCGCCAGATCCGGTGGCGTTGCCTCCCCGGGATGACGCAACGCAAACATCCGACTGCTGCGGGAAACCTCCGGGCATCCATTCAGTCTCTGTTCACGCCCTTCGTTCCACATTCGTAGCGACCACTCTGGTCTTGGGAGAACACCACACATGCGCTCGACTACCCGACCCATCACCGTAGCCCGCGTCACCATCCTCGCCCTCGCCCTCACGCTCACCGGCTGTACCAAGCAGCAGATTGGCCAGGCGACCGGCGGTGCCTTGGGTGGCTACCTCGGCAGCACGGTCGGCGGCAATGAGACCACTCGCCTCATCACGACGGCGGCTGGCGCGCTCGCCGGCAGCTTCCTTGGTGGCGCCATCGGCTCCACCATGGATGACGTCGACCGCATGAGGGCCGGCCAGGCGCTGGAAAGTGCCCCGACCGGTACCGCGACCAGTTGGCAAAATCCGGACTCCGGCCGCAGCTACA
>DNIF01000135.1 GCA_003485715.1 Gammaproteobacteria bacterium | reverse complement strand
GGTACTGCCGTGTTTTCTCCCGAGCTATGGCACGTCCCCCGCCGCCCGGTCGCCGGCGGGGCGGCCGTCGGGGTGTTCTGGTGCTTCATCCCCATCCCGGGCCAGATGTTCATCGGCATCCTCACGGCACTTGCCCTGAGGGTGAACATCCCGATCGCCGCCGCAGGTGCCTTCATCAGCAACCCCGTCACCTCGGCCCCGATGATGGTCGCCTGCTGGTTCACCGGCAGCACGCTGCTCGGCAAGCCGTTCAAGCTCGAGCACTTCGAGTGGTCCTTCGAGTGGATGATGAACACCTTTCGGGAGTTCGCCCTGCCCATCACGCTTGGCGCCTTCGTCCTCGGTGCCATCTGCTCGGTCATCGCATACTTCGCCGTGCACGTGATCTGGACCCAGCAGGTCCGACGGCGCTGGCGTGCACGACTCGCGGCTCGCATGGCGCAGGAGCGCTCCGCAGCAGAGCCCTGAGCCGGGGTGGCGGAGTGCGCACGGGGACGACGCAGCATCCGCGGTGGTCGCCGCCGCTTCAGCCGTCCAGGCGGCCGTCCTCCAGACGCAGGACACGATCCAGGCGCCCGGCCAGCGAGAGGTCGTGGGTGACCACGACCAGAGCGCTGTCGGTCTCCAGCGCCATGCTCCGCATGAGTTCAAAGACATTCTCGGCCGATTGACGATCCAGATTACCGGTGGGCTCGTCGGCCAGCAGGCAGCGCGGACGCCCTACCAGCGCACGGGCGATGGCGGCGCGCTGGCGCTCGCCCCCCGACAGTTCACCCGGTTTGTGCCGCAGGCGGTGGCCAAGACCCACCCGTTCGAGCAGGGCGGCGGCACGCTCGCGTGCGGCGGCAACTGCCACGCCCCCGATGACGAGCGGCAGGGCCACGTTCTCCAAGGCCGTGAACTCCGGCAGCAGATGATGGAACTGATAGACGAAGCCCAGACCCGCATTGCGCAGCCGGTCGATCTCGGCCTCCGGCAGACGGGCGAGCGGGCGGCCTTCCAGCCAGACCTCACCCGCACTCGGCTGATCGAGCCCGCCGAGGAGGTGCAGGAGCGTGCTCTTGCCCGAGCCCGAGGCACCGACGATGGCCACCGATTCATCGGCCCGCACGCTCAGATCCACGTGTCGCAGGACCGTGGTCTCGAGATCCCCTTCGCGGTAGGTGCGCGCCAGGCCGCGCGCCACCAGCACACCCGCAGCCCCGGCCTCAGCCATGGAAAAGGACTCGAGCCGCGCGCGACACCGGATCACTCATAGCGCAGCGCCTCGGCGGGCTTGGTGCGGGAGGCCTTCCAGGCCGGATAGAGCGTGGCCAGCGCGCAGAGCACGAAGGACACCAGGGTGATGGCCACCACGTCGCCCGCCTCCAATGACGAGGGCAACTCGCTGATGTAGTAGACGTCTGCGGGCAGGAATTCGACGCTGAAGGCGCGTTCGATCGACTGCACGATCCACTGCACATTGCTGGCGAGCCAGACACCACCCGCAACACCCGCGAGGATGCCGACCATGCCCACCACCAGGCCCTGCACGATGAACACGCCCATCACGGCGCGTGCGGACAGGCCGAGTGTGCGCAGGATGGCGATGTCCGCCTGCTTGTCCGTCACCAGCATGACCAGCGTGGAGACGATGTTGAAGGCGGCCACGGCGACGATGAGGGTCAGGATCACGAACATCACCACGCGCTCGGAGCGCAGCGCGCGGAAGAAATTGGCGTGGAACTGGGTCCAGTCGACCACGGCGAGCCCGGGATCGAGGCCGCGGGCGAGTTCACGCGCCACCCACGGTGCTGCCATCGGCTCGGCCAGCTTGAGCCTGAGGCCGGTGACACCGTCGCGCACGCGGAACAGACGCCCCGCGTCCTCCAGATGCACGAGGGCCAGACCGGCGTCGTAGTCGTGCATGCCGACCTCGAAGATCCCCGCCACTTCGAAGCGCCGCAGACGCGGCGTGACCCCCACCGCCGTGGTGGTGGGCTGTGGTGCCACCACCGTGACCGAATCGCCCACGCCCACGTGCAGGGTGCGGGCGAGTTCCGTACCGATGATCACGCGCCAGGCCCCTGGCTCGAGCGCCGCCAGTTCGCCTTCCACCAGCCGCTCGGCGACCACGGATACGGCGGGCTCCTCCTCCGGCAGCACCCCGGTGACGTTCACGCCGGTGACCGCGCCGGCATGCGTCACCATGGCCTGGGACTGGATGAAGGGGGCTGCCCCCAGCACCGCCGGCTCAGCCATCAGGCGTTCGCGAGCTGCACGCCAGTCCGCCAGCGGACCACCCCGCTGCAAGAGCGTGGCATGCGAGGTCATGCCGAGGATGCGACCACGCAGCTCCTTTTCGAAGCCATTCATTACCGACAGCACGGTGATGAGCGCAGCCACGCCCAAGGCCACGCCCAGCATGGACGTGAACGAAATGAAGGAGATGAACTGGTTGCGCCGGCGTGCGCGCGTGTAGCGCAGACCGATCCAGACCGGCAGGGGACGGAACATGGGTCGGGAGTATACTCGCGAGCGGCTCGGGTGGATGTGCGCAGTTCCGCTCCGGCCCTCACTGACTGCTCCCCCCTGGCACCCGTAGCCGGCAGAGCCGTGCTCATGGCCAGGCCTGCTCGAGGAGTCCCTAAGCCTTTGCTCACCCTCGCACTCGACACCTCCACCCGCCTCTGCTCGGTAGCCTTGGGCGACGGCAGCAGCATCTGGACGGAATCCGCCCCGGGCGACCGCCGGCAGGGCGAGCTGCTCCTGCCCATGCTGGACCGCCTGCTCAGCCGGGCCGGTGCCGCGCGCGCGGACATCGACCGCATCGCCTTCGGGCGGGGGCCGGGCGCCTTCACGGGGGTCCGTGTGGCGGTCGCCGTCACCCAGGGCCTCGCCTTCGGGCTCGGTCGACCGGTGCTTCCGGTCTCCACCCTTGCCGCCCTGGCCGTGCAGGCGCGGCGCCGCTTCGAAGGTCGTCTGGTCCTGGCTGCCCTCGATGCGCGCATGCAGCAGATCTACCTCGGGGCTTACCTCTGCGACGACGACGGCGCGCAAGCCCTGCAACCGGAGTGCGTGGGCGCTGGCCCCGATCTCCCGCTGCCCGCGGAGGGGCACTTCCACGGTATCGGCAGCGGTTTCGGGGCCGTCGGTGCGGTCCTCGAACAACGACTCCTCACCCGACTCACCGTGTGTGATGCGGCGGCCGAGCCCCTGGCCGAGGACGTACTCCGCCTCGCCCTCAAGGCCCCGCCCAGTGAGTGGCTACCGGCCGAGGGTGCGCTGCCGGTCTATCTGCGCGATGAGGTCGCCGATCGGTCGGCGCTCCAGCCCACGGCGGCGGGCTCTGGCTCTGCCGCCTGCTAGAGTGGCGGCTTGCCGCTGGCATTCCGGGATCCTGAGCGCTCGGACCCGACCCGCGCAACGCACTGTCCGCTGCCGCGCGAGGCATTGGCCGTGAGGGCTCCGGTCGATCGCGCTCCCCCACCCT
>DNIF01000048.1 GCA_003485715.1 Gammaproteobacteria bacterium | reverse complement strand
AAGGCACCGGATGGGAGAACACACGGATGCGCCGAGGATGAAGCCGCACGAGGGCCCCTTCGTGCAGTTCCGGCTCCTCGGACTGACGGATGGGTATGTCCACCTCCAGCACCTGCCCGCCCTGCACGGCGGCGAGTTCAAGCCGGGTCAGCGGGCCGAGCGGGAGCCGGCGCAGGATGCGCGCCTGTACGCCCTCTACGGCGCCGGCATCGGGGTGATCGGGGAGCACGTCGAAGTCGTGCGGCCGCACGAAGGCGAGCACCGGCGTGCCATTGGGGAAATCCACGTCCTCGACGCGCAGGCCACCCGCTGAAGCTTGCAGCACCCCGCCCGACCACACGCCCTCGATGATGTTCGCCTGGCCGACGAACTGATGCACGAAGGCATTGACCGGGTGCCGGTAGAGATCTTCCGGCGCGCCCACCTGTTCGATGTGGCCGTGGTTGAGTACCACGATGCGGTCAGCCACCTCCATCGCCTCGTCCTGATCGTGGGTGACGAAGATGGAGGTGACCCCGAGTTCATCGTGCAGATTGCGCAGCCAGCGTCGCAGATCGCGCCGGACCTTGGCATCCAGCGCGCCGAAGGGTTCGTCGAGCAACAGCACGCGTGGCTCCACGGCGAGCGCGCGGGCAAGTGCGATGCGCTGCCGCTGACCACCGGAGAGCTGGGCCGGGAAACGGTGTGCCAGCCAGTCGAGCTGCACCAGCGCGAGCAACTGCATCACCCGCTCACGGATCACATCGGGGCTGGGCCGCGCCGCGCGCGGACGCATGCGCAGACCGAAGGCGACGTTGTCGAACACCGTCATGTGACGGAACAGGGCGTAGTGCTGGAACACGAAGCCGACACCGCGCTCGCGCACCGGGCGATGGGTGGTGTCCTCGCCCTCGATCACTACCCGCCCCGCATCCGGTCGCTCGAGCCCGGCGATGATCCTGAGGAGGGTCGTCTTGCCGCAGCCCGAGGGCCCGAGCAGGGCGGTGAGTTGCCCTTCCTCGAACTCGATGCTCACGTCGTTGAGTGCGTGGAAGGCGCCGAAATGCTTGCTGACCTTGCTGACCGAGATACTCACGGGGAGGTCTCCTCCGGTGGATGAGGCCGGCGCAGGGCCTCGAGTGCGTGCTGTGCGAGTAGCGTCGCCAGGGCGAGCAGGGCCAGCATCGAGGCCACGGCGAAGGCGGCGGCCGTCTGGTACTCCTGATAGAGCATCTCCACGTGCAGGGGCAGGGTGACGGTCTGACCCCGGATGTGGCCGGAGACGACACTCACGGCGCCGAACTCGCCCATCGCCCGCGCATTGCACAAGATGACCCCGTAGAGCAGGCCGATGCGGATGTTGGGCAGCGTGACGTGGCGCAGCACCTGCCAGCCATTCGCGCCGAGCACCAGTGCCGCCTCTTCTTCCTCGCGGCCCTGGGCCTGCATGAGCGGGATGAGTTCGCGAGCGACGAAAGGCACCGTGACGAAGATGGTGGCGAGCACGATGCCTGGCAGGGCGAAGACCACCTTGACGCCGTTGGCCACCAGCCAGGCACCGAACCAGCCATGGGCGCCGTAGAGCAGCACCAGCGACAGGCCGACCACCACGGGCGAGACCGAGAAGGGCAGATCGATCAGCGTGATGAGCAGGGACTTGCCGGGAAAGCGGAAGCGGGTGACGAGCCAGGCCGCCGCGATCCCGAAGATGAGATTGAGGGGAACGGTCAGCAACGCCGCCACCAGCGTGATGAGCAGCGCATGGTGCGTGTTGTCATCCGCTAGGGCGGCCGCATAGGCATCGAGGCCGGGGCGCAACGCCTCCATGAGCACTACCGCCAGCGGCAGCACCAGAAAGCTCAGCAGCACCGACACGGCCAGGACGATGAGCAGCGCCCGCACCCAGGGCGGGTCGCGCAGGGCGAGCGCGGTCTGCGGGCGGCGTTGACCCTGCCAGCCGGCGGCGCTCATCCGGGCAGCCCCGAACGCCGCTGACCCCAGGCCTGCAGCGCGTTGATCACGAACAGGATTGCGAAGGAGAAGATCAGCATCGTCGCGCCCACCACGGCGGCCCCGCGGTAGTCGTATTCCTCGAGCCGGGAGATGATCACGAGCGGCGTGATCTCGCTCACATAGGGGATGTTGCCGGTCACGAAGATGACCGAGCCGTATTCACCCACTGCGCGCGCGAACGCCAGCGTGAAGCCGGTAAGCGCCGCCGGCAGGATGGCGGGCAGCACCACGTGGCGGAAGGTCTGCCAGCGCGTCGCACCCAGCGTGGCGGCGACTTCCTCCAGTTCGGCCGCGATCTCCACCAGCACCGGTTGCACCGTGCGCACCACGAAGGGCAGGCCGATGAAGGTGAGCGCAACCAGCACGCCCAGGGGTTTGAACGCCACTTCGATGCCCAGTGCCGCGAGTGGGGCACCGAGCCAGCCGTTCGGCGCGTAGAGATTGCCGAGGGCGATGCCGGCCACGGCGGTCGGCAGCGCGAAGGGGAGGTCCACCAGGGTGTCGAGGAGGCGCCGCCCGGGGAAGTGGTAGCGCACCAGCACCCAGGCGATGAGCACGCCGGCCACGAGGTCGATGGCCGCCGCGGCCAGCGACATGCCGAAGGTGAGGCGGTAGGAGGCGAGCACACGCGGTTCGAGCGAGACGGCGAGGAAGCCGGCCGCATCCAGCGGCTGCGAGGCGAGGATGACCGCCGCCACCGGCAGCAGCACGATGGCCCCGAGCCAGCCGATGGTGATGCCGGCCGCCAACCGCCCGCCCGGCAGCACGCCATCGACCAGCGGGCGGCGTACGCGCGCCTCGCGCAGGCCCACCTGAAGGGGAGTCGCCGCCGCGCTCATCGCTGGTGGATCTGATCGAACACACCACCATCAGCGAAGTGTTTCTTCTGCGCCTCGACCCAGCCGCCGAGGGCCTCTTCCACGGTGAAGAGCTCGAGGTCGGGGAAACGGGCGAGGTCGGCGGGTTCGGCGTGCTCGGGTGCAATGGGCCGGTAGTAGTAGCGGGCGGCGATGCGCTGGGCCGCCGGGCTGTAGAGGGCCTCGAGGTAGGCGCGGGCGATGTCCAGGGTGCCGTGGCGCTCGGCATTGCCCTCCACCACGGCGACCGGCGGCAGCGCCTTCACCGAGCGCGGCGGGACCACCAGGTCCACCTTGCCGGGGCCGAGCTCGGCCAGCGCCAGATGCGCCTCGTTCTCCCAGGCGATGAGCACATCGCCGATGCCGCGTTGCAGGAAGGTGTTGGTGGATCCACGGGCACCCGTGTCGAGCACGGGGACGTTGCGATACAGCCGGGTGATGAAATCACGGGCGGCCTCCTCGCTGCCGCCGGTGCGCAGGCCGTATTCCCAGGCCGCGAGGTAGTTGAATCGCGCCCCGCCGCCGGTCTTGGGATTGGCGGTCACGACGGCGACGCCTTCGCGCACCAGATCGCCCCAGTCCTTGATGCCCTTCGGGTTGCCGGTGCGTACCAGAAACACGATGGTCGAGTAGTAGGGGGCGCTCTGGTTGGGCAGGCGCGTCTGCCAGTCGGTCGGGATGAGGCCGGTGCGGGTGGCGATCTGGTCGATGTCGTAGGCCATGGCCAGCGTGACCACGTCTGCCTCCAGGCCATCGATGACGGCCCGCGCCTGCTTGCCCGCGCCACCGTGGGACTGATTCACCGTGATCTTCTCGCCGGTCTGCTGCTGCCACTGGGCGATGAAGTGCTCGTTGAAGGCGCGGTAGAACTCGCGCGTCGGGTCGTAGGAGACGTTCAGGATGGAGCGCTCGGCACTGGCATTGCCGGCAACGGCAGCAAGCCCTGCGGCGAGGCCGAGGGAGAGGAGGCGGATCAGCATGGAGGCTCCGGGGAGGGGCAGAGGAGGGCGAGCTCGCGATCGGATCTTACCGGCTGGGACCGAGAAGCATCGACCGTGGCTTTGGGTTGCGCAGGCTAGGCATGGTGCCGGCTGTCGTGAACGAAGAAATCCGCACATCGTTATGCGAAAAGCGCGAAAGGGGGAGATGCCTGGCCGGGGTCCGCGTGAGTCCGGCCCCTCACCCCAACCCATCTGCCGGTGAGTTCGCCGTGAACAGGGCGTGTTCGAGGGCGACGGCCTTCACCAGCACCTGCACCGGCAGCCCGACCCTGAGACCGAGCTCGGTCGCCGCCTCGCGGGTGATGCGCACGAGCAGCGGGTGGCCTCCGACCCGCACGGCGACGATGCAATAAGGGCCGACGGTCGCGGCCTCGACCTCTGTGACTTCGGCCTGGAGGCAATTGCGGATGCTGATGTCCATCGGGCGCGTTAGGGCGAGGCCGAGGTCGCCAGCGCGCAGCCGCAGCCGCACTGGTGTGCCCGGCGGCAGGTCCACCAGTGGCAGCTTCAGGCGCCCGCCCGGGCATTCCACCTGTGTGAGGGCGAAGGTGGCGTCGTGGGTCAGCACCTGCGCCGGCAGCAGGCCGCCGCCCTCGAAGCCTTCGGCGGCGTCCAGCAGATCGCTGCGGGCGAGCAGGGCCGCGGGGCTGTCGATCGCCCGCACCTGCCCGGCCTCGAGCAGGACCACGCGTTCGGCCAGGCGGACCAGCTCCTGCAGCGAATGGGTGACGTAGAGCAACGGCACACCGGCGTGGGCCACCAGGCGCTCGATGTAGCCGAGCAGCAGCAGCCGGTGGCCGGCATCGAGACTCGCCAGCGGCTCGTCCATCAGCAGCAGGCG
>DNIF01000238.1 GCA_003485715.1 Gammaproteobacteria bacterium | reverse complement strand
TCTGACCACGCGGTACCAGCAAACGCCCGGCCTTGGCCGGGCGTTTTCTTTTGGCCAGACGTTTCATTCTGGCCGGGCAGCACTGACCATTGCGTGGCGGCGCGGAACTTGGCAGTTTCGTCTGAGCGCAGCGCAGGCCGGTATGCGCGGCGGTCGGATGGAGGAGGCGGCTGATGTGCCCGGAGCAGGCTCAAGGCGCGCTCGCGGCCTGGCGCGAGTTCCTCGACACGCCATTGGATTCGCAACTTACGCGCTGCGCCCGGCAGCCGCCGGTGGCGACCGCGATGGCGCTGTTTCGCGAGGTGGCGGTGCGCGTGCCCGCCTACACCGCCTTTCTGCACGCGGCGGGTGTCGACCCCGCTGGCATCCGTGCAGAGCAGGACTTCGAGCACCTGCCGCTCGTCACGAGGGACAACTATCTCGACCGCTACCCGCTGCCTGCTCTGTGCCGCGACGGGCGGCTGGCTGACTGCGATATGGTGGCGGTGTCCTCGGGCTCGACCGGGATGCCCAGATTCTGGCCGCGCTCGGTCGCCGACGAGCTCGCCATCGCCTGGCGCTTCGAGCAGGTGCTGCACGACAGCTTCCGTGCCCACGAGCGGCGCACACTGGTCGTGGTGTGCTTCTCGCTCGGCACCTGGGTGGGTGGCATGTACACGGCAGCCTGCTGCCGCCACGTCGCGGCCAAGGGCTACCCCGTCACGGTAGTCACCCCCGGCAACAACAAGGCGGAGATCCTGCGAGTCGTCGCCGGTCTGGCCCGCGAGTTCGATCAAACGGTGCTTGCGGGTTATCCGTCCTTCGTCAAGGACGTGATCGACAGCGGCCGCGCCTGCGGCCTGGCCTGGCAGGATCACGACATCCGCCTGCTGCTCGCCGGCGATGTGTTCAGCGAGGCGTGGCGCGATCTCGTGGGTGAACGCACTGGGTCAACAGAGCCGCTCATGGACTCCGCCTCGCTCTACGGCACGGCGGATGCCGGTGTGCTCGGCGTCGAGACACCGCTCAGCATCCTCGTGCGCCGCTTCCTCAGCGGGCGACCGGACGCCGCGCGTGAACTGTTCGGCAGTTCCCGCCTACCCACCCTGTTGCAGTACGACCCACACAGCCGCTACTTCGAGGTGCGCGACGGTACGCTGCTCTTCACCGGCGACAACGGCGTGCCACTGGTGCGCTATCACATCTCCGACGAGGGCGGCATCATCAGCTACGCGCGGCTGCTGGCCTTCCTGAAGGGCTGGGATTTCGATCCCCTGGCGGAGCTCGCATCCCGCGGCGTGCAGGCCGTGCGCGATCTGCCCTTCGTCTATGTGTTCGGTCGGTCACACTTCGTCGTGTCCTTCTTCGGCGCGAACATCTACCCCGAGAACGTGACCGTGGGCCTGGAACAACCGGGCGTCGCGGCGTGGGTGAGTGGCAAGTTCGTCATGCAGGTGGTCGAGGATGCTGATCGTGATATGCATCTGGAACTGATGGTGGAACTGGCGCCAGGCGAGGTAGGCGGCACCGAGCGACTCGCGCAGGTGGCCGAGTCGGTGCGCCGGGAGCTCCTGCGCGTCAACAGCGAGTTCGCGCATTACGTGCCGGCAGCGCAGCAGACGCCACGGGTCACGCTCTACCCGCACGGCGATCCGGAGTGGTTCCCGGCCGGTGTGAAACACCGCTACACACGTGGCGCCTCGCGAGGGGCGGGCGCGCCATGACAACCTGCTGACGAACCCAAAAAAGAGGCGGCAGGTTCCGGCCGTGCCGCCCAAGGTCGTCGTTCAATCGATCGCCGCGCTCCGGGCCGTTGGGCCCGACCGAGAGTGTTCCAGAGGTGAGTGAATGGTAGGAACACAGCCGCCGTGGCGCCTGCGGCATAGTGTCGCAGCGGTGCATCAGGCGAGGCGGGGAGCAGGGAACGGCCCCAGATTTCTGATCTCGGCGTGCGCAAGTGCCCGAGTCGCAATCAGCAAAGCCTGATGCGCCCATCGTGCAGGGCGGTCGCGACCAGCACCCCGGCAGCGCCAAGCCGTGCTGCCTGCGCGACATCGCCCTCATCCCGAATCCCGCCGGCCAGGAAGCAGCGATGATCAGGCAGTGATCGCTTATCGCGGGCTAGACGCGCAAAATCCGGCCCCTCGGGGCTGCCCATGCGATCGAGACACATCAGGATGACTGCCAGATCCGCGTTAGCTGGTACTCGGAGTTTTGCCTGTCCGATGTCGTGTCCGGCACGTTGATCGAGCGAAATGACGCAGCGGGCTAGTTCGCTGGCCTCCGGCAGCGATCCGGACCAGGTTTCGCTCGCGAGCACCGGTTTGAAATTCGGGAGCACCGGCAACGCCGCGAGTGCCGGCAGGCCGGTTAGTCCGAGATCACACCAGAACTCGAACTTCGGGTGCTGAGCAGCCAGTGCGAGCAAGTGGGTGACCTGGGCTGGCTTGCCCGCGAGCGCATCGAGATCAGCGAGGTAGATCACCTGAACCCCGGGCGCATGCGCCAGCGACGACAGCATTCGCTCCGGAGTGGCGTCCGCACACAAGGGTGAGATGAGTGGTGGATAATCCTCGCGACGCAGGCCGCCGTGCGCTCGCACGAGTTTACCTGCGCGGAGATCCAGCACGGGAATGA
>DNIF01000229.1 GCA_003485715.1 Gammaproteobacteria bacterium | reverse complement strand
CCTACTACAGGCGGACACATTGTCCGTCCTTGCCATCGATGGCGGCGATGATCAGCATGCGGGGAAGGCGCCGTCGGTTCGGCGCGGGAGTCTGGTTGGGCGGGGGTGCGCGGGCAATGCGCGATCGCGCGCGGGACGGCGCTGACAGGCCCGATGGCAGGGAGCGGGCGCGTTCACCGGCATGTGGGCCTGACAGTCACGGCGGACATCATCCAGGATGCTAGCACAGGGGCCATCGCCCCGAGTGCGGTCTGGCAGCGCGCGACCACAAGTCTGTGAACCAATCATTGATGCAGCGAACTCCAGCGCAGGCCTTCAGTGGGCCTCATCCCAGTTTGGCCCCATCCCCACGTCCACCACCAGCGGCACCGCGAGTTCGGCCGCGCCCGCCATGAGTTCCCGCACCCGTGCAGCCAGCGCCTCGGCCTGCGGCGTGCTCACCTCGAACACCAGCTCGTCGTGGACCTGCATGATCATGCGGGCGGGGAAGCCGGTGGCGTCGAGCCAGGCAGCGACCGCCAGCATGGCCCGTTTGATGATGTCGGCCGCCGTGCCCTGCATCGGTGCGTTGATGGCCGTGCGCTCGGCGTGCTGACGCCGAGCGGCCTGGCGCGAGTGGATCTCGGGCAGGTTGAGCCGCCGACCGAAGAGGGTCTCCACATAGCCCTGCTGACGCGCCTGGGCGCGCGTACGATCCATGTAATCGCGCACGCCGGGATAGCGATCGAAGTAACGCGCGATGTAGGCGTCCGCCTGCTGACGGTCGATGCCAAGTTGGCGTGCGAGCCCGAAGGCCGACATGCCATAGATGAGACCGAAGTTGATGGCCTTTGCCGCGCGTCGCTCCGCCTCGCCGACCGCAACCGAGCTGAGCCCGAAGACCTCGGCGGCGGTACGCCGATGCACGTCTTCGCCCTGCTCGAAGGCCGCGCACAGACCGGCATCCGCCGACAGATGCGCCATGATCCGCAGCTCGATCTGGGAGTAGTCGGCCGCCAGCAGCGAATTGCCGGTCTCGGCCACGAAGGCACGCCGGATGCGTCGCCCTTCGGCTGTGCGCACCGGGATGTTCTGCAGGTTGGGGTCACTCGACGACAACCTTCCCGTGGCGGCCACCGCCTGGTGATAGCTCGTGTGCACGCGTCCCGTGTGGGTATTCACCAGCGCCGGGAGCTTGTCGATGTAAGTGCTGCGCAGCTTCGTGATGGCTCGGTGTTCGAGGATTACCTGCGGCAAGGGATGGTCGTGGGCGATCTCCGCGAGCGCGGATTCGGCGGTCGAGGGCTGCCCCTTCGGCGTCCGCTCGCTCACCCGCAGGCCCAGCTCGTCGAACAGCACCTGCTGGATCTGGCGTGGTGAGCCCAGGTTGAACTCGTGTCCGGCGAGCCGATGGGCCGTGGCGGCGAGTTCCGCCTCGCGCTCTGCCAGGGCCCGGCCCTGTTCGGCGAGCATGTCGGTATCGACCTTCACCCCATGGCGTTCGATGCCGAGGAGCACCGGCACCAGCGGCAATTCGATGTCCCGGTAGATGCGATCAAGCGTCGCCACCCCGGCCAGGCGCGGCGCGAGCACCTGCTGCAGCGCGAGACAGACGGCCGCATCTTCGCCGGCGTAGGCCGTGGCCTCCGCGAGCGGGACTTCAGCGAAGGCGATCTGCTTCGCACCCTTGCCGGTCACCTCCTCGTAGCGCGTGTTGCGATGGCCAAGCAGACCCAGCGCCAGGGTGTCGAGGTCGTGACGGGTGGCGGCGCTGTCGAGCACGTAGGAGGCGAGCAGGGTGTCCTCGGCGATCCCCCTGAGCCGGATGCCGTGATTCGCCAGCACATGGGCGTCGTATTTGAGGTGATGGCCGACCTTCGGGCAGGCGGGGTCCTCGAACCAATCCTTGAGGCCCGCGAGGACCTGCTCGATCGGCAGTTGCACGAGGGGCGAGCCGTCCTCACCGACGTGCGCCAGTGGCAGATAGGCGGCCTCGTCGGGCGCGACGCTGAAGGACATCCCTACCAGCCGCGCCTCCAGGTAATCGAGGCTGGTGGTCTCGGCGTCGAAGGCCACCAATGGGGCGTTGCGGATGCGCGCGAGCCAGTCGTGCCAGGCGGCCTCATCGGTGATCGTGACGTAGCGCGCCTGGAAGTGGTCCTGCGCCGCGTCTGCGGGCACGCCCGGAGTGGCGGCTGAAATTTCCCGCACGGTCGCCTGATCAGGCTCGGTGACGGCTGGCGCGACCGGCAACACGGCACGCGGTTCATGGGTTTGTGCGCCTCGGTCAAGCTCACGCAAAAGCCGCTGGAAGCCAAGCCGGGTGTACCAGCCGCGCAGACGCTCGACATCCGGGATTCCGGGAGCGAGATCGGTGACTCCAACCGGGAGCGCCACGGCGGATTCCAGTCGCACCAGCCGCCGCGAAAGCTCCAGTTGCGGCAGGTATTCCCGCAGGCGCTCGCCGACCTTGCCCTTGATCTCGTTGGCGTGCGCCACCAGCGCATCCAGATTGCCGTACTCCTGCAACCACTTCGCTGCCGTCTTCGGCCCTACACCCGGCACCCCGGGCACATTGTCTGCCGTGTCACCCATGAGTGTGAGCAGATCGACCATGCACTCCGGGCCCACGCCGTAACGCTTGTGCACACCCGTGGCGTCCACCACCTCGAGTTCGAGGGGTGCCACCAGTCGCACGGTGTCGCTCACGAGTTGGGCTAGATCCTTGTCGCTCGAAGCGATGAGGGTATCGAGGCCAGCCACGGTGGCGTGGTGCGCCAGAGTGGCGATGACGTCATCAGCCTCCACGCCGGTGATGACCAAACGTGCGATGCCCAGGGCATCGATGATCTCGTAGAGCGGCCCCTGTTGCGCCCGGAGGTCATCGGGCATGGCGTCGCGATTCGCCTTGTAGTCGGCGAAGAGGGCCTCGCGGAAGCTGCCGCCAGGGGCATCGAACACCACCGCCAGGTAATGCGGCCTGAAGCGCGCCCGCAGCCGCTCCAGCATCGAGAGGAAGCCATGGATGGCACCGGTCGGCTCACCGTGGGCATTCGTCAACGCCGGCAGGGCGTGGAAGGCCCGGTAGAGAAAGGATGAGCCATCGACGATCACGAATGCGGAAGGGGACATGGGCAGGACGGATCACCGGGCGTGGAGGACAACGTTGGAGGAAGCGTGGGGAGCGGTCCCGGCGGCACTCGCTGCGCCCGAGGACACCGTGGACAAGGTCTGGCTACTGAACGATCCTTCGCCTTGCTTGTCCGCCCGCGCTACCCCCACGCTGCCCGAGGAACCCCGAATGCACAAGCCGGCCGTGGCACGGCAGCACCGCCCACTCGCCACCGCCCCTTGCCTCCTCGCGCTCTGTGTTC
>DNIF01000181.1 GCA_003485715.1 Gammaproteobacteria bacterium | reverse complement strand
TCGACCTCGAGGCCCTGGGCGGTCTTGCGTACGACAAGGGCTGCTATCCGGGCCAGGAGATCGTGGCGCGAGTGCACTACCGCGGGACGGTGAAACAGACCCTCGCCCGATTGACCGGAGAGGCTCTTGCCGGCACCACTGCACCGCCGGCGCCGGGCGGCGTACTGCTGGATACTGCGGGCGCAGACATAGGTGAAGTCGTAGACGCCGTCGTGTGCAGGACCAGCGGGCGCTGCTTCGCACTGGCCGTGCTGGAGGTGGAACACGCTGACGGCACCTTGCAGACGGCCACTGCCGGCCTGCTCCTGCACCGCGAGCCGGCCGCCTGACCAGATCGCGCCTTCGACAATACCTGCATTTACAACCGCGACCCGGATCCGCTGTGCCTTCGTCCTGGTCACAGCGGGAACCACGACCGCCCTTCGCCTGCCAAAGCCGCTCGACGCGGCATTGGCACCGTCGAGCCGCCGCCCCCCCCGGGCAACATGCGGTGGCGGACGGTCGGTTAAGCTCACTGGCCCGCGCGGTCACCTCCCCTACCGGAGCCGACGATGACTACTCTGCTGTCCCTGCTGGATCACCCACGCCTGCCCTTCGGCGCGCTGTTCCTCATCACTGCCGGCCTGCTCGGCTTCGGGCTCTACCTCGAGCACTGGGAGGGCCTCGATCCCTGCCCGCTCTGCATCTTCCAGCGTCTGGCCTACCTCGCGGTCGGTGTCGTGGCGCTGCTGGCCGGTCTGCACGGCGCACGCGGTGTGTTCCGGCGCGTCTACGCGGCGCTGCTGCTGCTCGGATCGCTTGCCGGTGCCGGTCTGGCCGGGCGCCAGGTCTGGTTGCAACACCTGCCCCCGGATCGGGTGCCCGAATGCGGGCTGGGGCTCGAATTCATGCTGGAGACGAATCCGCTCTGGGAGGTGATCGCCACGGTGCTCAAGGGCACCGGCGAATGTGCCGTCGTGGACTGGACCTTCCTCGGTCTGTCGATCGCCGAATGGTCACTTGGCTGCTTCCTGCTCTTTGCGCTCGTCTCCGTCCTGCTGCTGACGCGCCGCCTGCCGGCCCGCTGAAGAGGATCGTCCCCTGCCGCCCCGATACCGTACCGCGGCGCAGTAACACCGTGGTTCGCCCCACCCCGCTTGCAGACCCGAACCTCACCCCTCTGGAGACTGAATCAACATGCGCACACGCCTCATCACCCTCGTCACCGTCGTCGGCACGGCACTGCTGCCGGCCAGCGCCCTCGCGCGTGACCCGGCCCTGATTGGAGTCGAGCAACTGGTCATTTCGGCCGAGACGCCCCCGAGCGATCTGCAGCGCTTCGGCCTGACCCGGGAGCTCCTCGAGGCTGCGGTCAAGGAAGGTCTCGGCACCCGTGTCGGCACCGCCGACACGACGCGCGACCAACTGAACCTGCGCCTCGACGCAAACTTGGTCATGTACAACTTCTACTCCTGGGGCGTGCGACTTGAGGTAGAGCGCGCGCTCGCCATCGACGGCCAGCCCGGTGCCTACACCCGCCGGGTGGTCTGGAGCAACGGCCGCAGCGGCGGCACGCTGCTGCCACAGGATGCCCGGCGGCTTGCCACCGTGGCCAGGGAGCTTGCCGAGGAACTGCGCGGCGAGCTTGCGCGCTAAGGGTCGCGTGCGTTGGGGGCGTTGGGGGCGGAGTCACTCCGTCGATCGGTGATGTCGATCGTTGGCTGCCACCCTCGCGGTGGTCGGGTGGCAAGCCGTGGAAAATCGCGGAGTCCACCGAAGACGCGCAAGCGGCTCGATGAGGGTAGGTCCGGCCCTCCGCCACCCGACTCACCCTCACCACCCACTCAACAGTGCTGCAGCAAAGACGGCCGCCCTCGTGGCCGCGCTGGCGCACATCGCCACGAGGGCGCAAACTACCGCACCCCGAACATGGCCACCGCAGCCATGCGCCTTCAGACCAACCCCGGCCCGTAGCCGCTCAAGGGAGATTTCAATGCGCGACAAGCCCACCTGGACGCTCTTTGACTCGCTCCTGTTGGGCGCGCTTTTGCCCTTCATTGGGATCGCCATCATCGCCCTGATCGGCTGGCTCGTCGGGGCGGGTGGGTAAGGCCGCGCCGGATCGGCCGCGTGGGCGCGGCGTGGCAGGCTCCCCTGACCGCCACGAGGGCCTTGCAGCCCCGGCGGGTAAGTATGATCCCCGCCAACCTTCGGTGTCCGGCGCACCTTCAGCAAAGGCCGGGAGACTATGCCGCCACCCCTTGGAACGCAGTACAGCCTGGAGACCCGGCACCACCGGATCTGGGCGACCGGGTCATTCCTGCGCCCGTGGAACATCGCCTTAGGCGGCGCGGGCGCCGATGACGAAAAGGCCGATACCCATGGGCCACGCTGCCCAGGCTGCACCACAGAAGACGAAGATCGACATCAGTCAGAATAGGCTCGTGGAGAGCTGCTTGAGGTCCTGAACGTGCAAGCGCAATGAGCCTGGCCTGCAACTGCGTCTGCTGTCCACCGACGGAGGAACCATCGCCGCGAGAATGTCACGCAGGGCCGGCTCCGAGACACGGGCCTAGGCGTGAGGGCAAACGTCATCACCACCGGACGGCCGCTCGAAGAGCGCGCCGTTGCTCGCTTGCGTAGGCAGATCGGCAACGGCCACCCGCTGATCGAAGGGGGTCTGTGAGGCGGGGCCGGACTCGAACCGGCATCAACTTTCCCGGTGCGCCGCGAGCGGCGCACCGGGCAGCCACCCTTACCCATCGGGCTACACTGCCTCACAGACGGCAGCAACATGGCAGCCCCTGCTCAAGATCACCGTCGATAGCCTTGTCCAACGACACCTGAGCGGCACCTGGCCAACCTCGCGCCTGCCATGCGCGCGATCACCGCCGAGCTAAAGGCACGGGTGGAGGCACACTTCGAGCGCGAGCAGGACCTCTACGGCCCCCACTGGGCAGGGCTACCGCCCGCGAGCGCGGCACCCCTGGTCATTTGCGGCCCGCTGCTATGCTGTCCTGACTGCATCGTGCGCCCCTCTGGAGGCCTACATGTCCCGTCCGTCCGCAATCCCGCTCGATGAGCTTCGTCGTCGCTACGATGCCATCGGCAAGATCGAGGATATGCCCTTCGAGCGCACCTATTACGGCCGCTGCTCCCATTGGGCGGGTTTCCTGGATTACGGGCCTTCGTTTTCGGAGGCCATCCGTTCCGGGGGCATTCAAGATCACGAGACCGCGCATAACCCGGCGCTCGTCGCGCTGGTGCTGGAGGCGTGGCCTGGGGAGTGGTCCAAGCCCAAACCGTGGCCCCGGCTGGGACTCATTGATCCGCAGTAGCTCCGTCAAGGTCGATGCACTGACCTGTGACGCACCGACCCAACCCGACTGGTGGGGGGTGGCGAGGAAAACAATGAGCTGTCGAGCCACTGCCGTCATGATCGCCAGCTCTTTTTTTCTATTGGTGCTGTCGGCCTGCACAGCCGACGCCGTTAAACGCGGCGCCTATGAAGCGCTTTACCAAAAGCGGTGCATGGATATTTCGGCAACACCAAGCTGCGATCCACAACACAAAACGTACGACGAATACAGAACGAGCAGAGAAAAAGCGCTAAAACCAGATCACTGACGCCGCATCAACCTGACTTTGAAAGTGAGCGAACCGATGGGGCGCGTTCACTTGCTCGTGCCTGCTCACTGCGCACGTCGGGCGTCTCTCCACCACTCGGCACTCAACTGGCGGCCGAATAAATTACCCTCACGGAGGCGTTAATCATGGACAATCAACTCGAATTGCTCGAGGCCGAAGCCATGAAACTGACCACTAGTGAACGCGCGGCTTTCGCCCAGTTATTGCTCGCCAGCCTCGACGAAGATGCCGAGATTGAGGAAGCGTGGGCGGCCGAAACCGAGCGCAGAATTGCCGACATCGAAAGTGGGGCGGTACAAGTCATCCCAATAGCCGATGCTCTGGCTCAGGTTCGTGCAACGCTGAAGTGAAGCTCGTCATTACTCCACCGGCACTCGCCGAACTGCGCGATGCGACGGCATTTTATACGCTGAAAGCGAATGTCGAGCTTGGCCTCGCGTTTGTGGCTGAGTTTGAACGAGCGGCCAATCTCGTGCTGTATAATCCTGTGCTTGGCGCTGTGTTTCGTGACACTCGCCGGCGGTATATCCTCCGCCGCTTCCCATTCAGCATCATTTATCAGGTTACCGCAGAGGAGCTTCGAATTCTCGCAGTGGCACATCACCGGCGGCATCCTGGCTACTGGGTGCAACGGAAATAGCACGTCGAAAGACAGCCATTCCAACGGATCCTCGTCGTTTCGTGTGGGAAGCAACAGTCACAGTGACTCGTTTGTGGACAGGCATTCAAGGACGGTGTGGTGGCCGCTCACCCCTCCGCTCCCCGTCACTCCCTCACCCCCCAAACGCTTCGGCGATCAGCAGGGTCGCCCCCCTACAACTACAT
>DNIF01000206.1 GCA_003485715.1 Gammaproteobacteria bacterium | reverse complement strand
GGATGCGCAGGGCGATCTCGCCGCGGTTGGCGATGACCACCTTCTCGAACATGTCCGACAGGGCTTCAGGACGCACGCGGTGGGGGGCTCCGTCGGGCGCCGGGGCAACGGCCCGGTGCGAGGCGACTCAAGGGACGACTCAGGGGGCGAGTTGGAACAGGGGCTGGCCGAACTCCACCGGATGACCGTTCTCGACCAGCACGGCGGTGATGGTGCCTTCGAGGTCGGCCTCGATGGGGTTCATGATCTTCATTGCCTCGACGATGCACACGGTGTCGCCGCGCTTCACGCGGCTGCCGATCTGCGCCAGCGCCGGCTGGCCCGGGGCAGTGGAGCCATAGAAGGTGCCGACCATGGGCGAGGTGATGCAGTGGGCGAGGTCGATGGCCGGCTTGCCGCCCGCGACGGATGCGGGCGCGGGTTCGGGCGATGGGGCCGCGGCCACCGGCAAGTGGTGCGCAGGCGGTGGGGCGGCGTGGTAGACGGGCGCGGGCCAGGCCGGTGCCGATGCCGGCGGCTGATTCGGGGGCACACGCGTGATGCGCACCGAGGACTCACCCTCGCGGATCTCGACCTCGGCGATCTGCGAGTGCTCCAGCAGTTCGATGAGCTTCTGAATCTTGCGGATGTCCATTTCCATTCACTACCCCCGCAAACGTTCCGCTACCGCCCGCAGCGCCAGCACGTATCCCGCCGGCCCGAGGCCGCAGATCACACCCACCGCGACATCCGCGAGCACGGAGTGACGCCGGAAGGGCTCGCGCGCATGCACGTTCGAGATGTGCACTTCGATGAAGGGCAAGGCTACACCGACGAGGGCGTCACGCAACGCGATGCTCGTGTGGGTGAAGGCCCCGGGATTGATGATGATCCACGACGTGCCGTCCGTGCGCGCAGCATGCACTCGCTCGATGAGCACATGCTCGGCATTGCTCTGCAGGGTCTCAAGCCCCACCCCGAGCCGGGCCGCTTCCGCAGCCAGCATGGCGTCCACCTCGGCCAGCGTGGTGCTGCCGTAGACGGCCGGCTCACGCTGACCGAGCAGGTTCAGATTGGGACCGTGCAGGACGAGCAGTCGGGCCAAGGCCGAGCCACCTCAGGGCGGGAAGGGCCCGCCGACAGGCGGGGGACGACCGCAGACGGCGGCGAGACTAGCACAGCACCCGGCGGTTTGTGCATGACGGCACTTTTCATCAGACGTCATCCCCGCGCAATCCCGTCATCCCCGCGCAGGCGGGGATGACGATGAACCCGAGCGCCCTCGTCGGGGGCAGGCGTGACGGAGAGGCTCCACGCCGTCGTTACAGCAGGCGCTCCAGCACCGGCGCGAGGCCGGCCTCAGTCACTTCTCCCGCGTGCACGTGGACGATGCGGCCCGCGCGGTCGAGGACGACGGTGTAGGGCAGGGCCTCGCGGTGATTGCCAAGGTCGACCGCGAGTTCCACCACATCCTGGTCTCCGACCAGCAGCGGATAGTTGATCCCGGTCTCCCGGGCGAATGCGGCCACGGCCTCGGCGTCATCCATGGCGATGCCGATCACCTGCAGCCCGCGGGCGCCGAAGTCCTGTTGCAGGGCGATGAGGGCCGGGATCTCGCGCCGGCAGGGCGGGCACCACGTGGCCCAGAAGTTGATGAGCCGCACGCGACCGGCCCATTCCGTGGAGGCATGGGCCTGACCAGTGGTGTCCGGCAGGCTGAACTCCCGGGCGAGCTTGCCCATCGCACCCGGGGGATCACCGGTCAGATGGGAGAAGGTGAGGATGCCGACCGCGAAGGCGGCCAGGGCCAGGGCGATCCGGGCGGGGGTCACGGCTCGCTCGCCGGACCTGCGGCGATCCCCTCCGGTGCCGGCAGGCGGGCGAGCCGGGCGAGGAAGTCCGCGCTGGCCGCATAGCCGATGAGACGCAGGCCGCGCTGCTCCCGCCCGGAGGCATCGAAGAACAGGGTGGCTGGCGGCCCATACAGCGCAAAGCGCGCCAGCAGGGCACGCTGCCCTTCATCATTAGCGGTCACGTCCACCTTCAGCAGCCGGAAGCCAGCCAGCGCCGCCAGTACGGCGGGATCGCGGAAGGTGGTGCGCTCCATGCGTTTGCACTCGATGCACCAGTCTGCGTAGAAATCGAGCAGCAGCGGCTGCCCGGCGGCAGCGGCAGCGGCCAGCTCGTCATCGACCCCTGCGGCAGTGGTGACGGTGCGGAAGGGCGTCTCGGGCTGGCTGGCGGCGGTGGCCAGGCTGCCGCGGGCAGTGAAGCCCGCCAGTGGACGCAGCGGATCATCTGCGCCCCCGGCGGCACCGAGCATCAGGGCGACGCCGTAGACCAGGGAGGCGAGGCCGAGACCCCGCCAGAGTCGCGCAGACGCCGCTTCACCCGCTCGCCCACCCTCGAGCGCCCCGAGCTGCGCGGCGACACCGAGCAGCAGCACCGACCAGCCGGCGAGCACCACCGGCCCGGGCAGGAGCCGCTCCAGGAGCCACCACGCCATCGCCAGCATCAGGATGCCGAAGGCGTGCTTGACGGCCACCATCCAGACCCCGGCCCGGGGCAGCAGGTGACCGGCCGAGGCACCCAGCGCCAGCAGCGGTAGGCCCATGCCGAGGCCCAGCGCGAACAGCGCCGAGCCACCCAGGAAGGCATCACCGGTCGCAGCGATGTAGAGGAGCGCCCCGACCAGTGGGGGCGCCACGCAGGGGCCGACGATGAGCGCCGACAGTGAACCCATGATGGCGGCGCCGGCGATGCCCCCGCGACGGGACCCACCGATGGCCGACAGCCGCGTCTGCAGGGCGGAGGGGACCTGCAGGTCGTAGAAGCCGAACATGGACAACGACAGCACGACGAAAAGCCCGGCGAAACTCACCAGCACGGCGGGATGCTGCAACGCCGCCTGCACATTCGCGCCGAGGCTGGCGGTGATGACGCCGGCGATGGCGTAGGTGCCGGCCATGGACAGCACGTAGGCGAGCGACAGCATGAAGCCGCGGCGGGCCGACAGGCCGGCCCCCTGGCCGACCAGGATCCCGGAGAGGATCGGCACCATCGGGAAGACGCAGGGGGTCAGGGCGAGCAGGAGCCCGAGCCCGAGGAAGAGCAGCAGGGTCGAGGTGAGGGTGGCACCGGCAAGCTGCCGGGCCAGGAGGTCGGCCTCACCGGCGTTGGTCGTGGAAGCGGGCGACAGCGCGGCGGAGGCGGCTGCGCCTTCGGCGCCCACGGCAGCGCCAGTGGCCAGGGGGGCCGTCGTCCCGGGCGCTCCGGCCAGGGGTGCAGTGGCCAGTCCGGCCATCGGCAGCAAGTCGAACATGCGTTTTGCGGGCGGGTAACAGAGTCCCGCCTCGGCACAGCCCTGGTAGGCGACGATGACCCGCATGGGCGACCGGCCGTCGCCGGACACGGGAACGTCCACCGTGAAGTCGCCCGTCATCGCCTCGATGACGCCGAACTCCGGGTCTTCCTTGGTCTTGCCCGCCGGGATTTCGGGCGCGCCCAACGTGGCGCTGCCGCCCTCCGCGAAGGTGAAGCGCAGCCGGTCCCGATAGAGGTAGTAGCCCGGCGCAACGTGGAAGTGGGCGGTGAGACCGCCCGGTGTGGCCTCGACCTCGACCTCGAAGGCCTGTTCGGCCGGCAGGAACTCCGCCTCGGCCGTTGCCGCACCGCCCCTGCCGAGGAGGTCATCGAGCAGATTGGCATTGGCCGGGGCGACCGTGAGCGCGAGACAACCGGCAATCAGCGTATGAAGGATGGCGCGTGGCATGGGGTTTCCGCTCAGATGGCGCTCTGCCACCAGGCCAGAAAGGCCGGCGCACCAGCGTCCACACGGACTGCAATGCATTCGGGAAGTTCGTAGGGATGGTGCCCCAGGAGCCACGCCTCGGCTGCGGGATAGTCGGCCTGCCGCACCTTGGCGACGAGCAGCCACTCCCGGGCCTCGGAGACACGCCCCTGCCAGCGGAACCGGCTGCTGACCGGCCAGTACTGCACACAGGCGGCCAGATGCGCTGTGAGGAGCCCGTCGGCCAGGCGCGTGGCGTCTTCCTCGGCAGCGCAGGTGGTCTGGAGCAGCAGGAAGTCGCGGGCGCTGAGGTCGGACACGGGCACACCCTCGCGTGGGCGTTGGGGAAGCTGCCGGGATTGTGCCCGAGCTTTCGGGCCTTCGCCCCGTGGTGGATCGGCCGGGCCGGACGCAACTGGCCGGACGGATCGCTTGACCGGATACCGCCCCCCCTTATACTCGCTCGCACTCACCGGGGGCGAGTGCTAACAATCGCGCCGACGCGGCGCACGCCCCTCCCCATTTATCGTCCAGACCATGGAGGTCCTGTCCCAATGAAGCTGCGCCCACTGAATGATCGCGTGATTGTCCGCCGCACCCCGGAAGAAACCACCAGCGCCGGCGGCATCGTCATCCCTGACACGGCCGCCGAGAAGCCCTCCAAGGGTGAAGTCGTCGCCGTCGGCCCCGGCAAGAGCAATGACAAGGGCGAGATCCGGGCCCCGGACGTCAAGGCCGGGGACCAGGTGCTGTTCGGCAAGTACTCCGGCACCGAGGTCAAGCTCGATGGCGAGACGCTGCTGGTCATGCGCGAGGACGACATCATGGCGGTCTTCACTGCCTGAGATTTCACCCCGCAAGCCGCCGGCCTGCCATCGGGCGGCTATTGCCCCTCTGGTCGGGCCGCGTTGCCCACCCCCTGATTGCCAAGGAGTCCAAAAACCATGAGCGCCAAGGAACTACGTTTCAGTGAAGATGCCCGCACCCGCATGCTGCGCGGTGTGAATGTGCTGGCCAATGCGGTGCGTGTCACCCTCGGTCCCAAGGGCCGCAATGTCGTCATCGAGCGCAGCTTTGGCGCGCCGACCATCACCAAGG
>DNIF01000062.1 GCA_003485715.1 Gammaproteobacteria bacterium | reverse complement strand
CCTTCAAGGGGGTCACGGGGGCAAACCGCCTCGAGTCGCAGTCGGTCCTCGAACGGCTCGCGGACGTGCGCTCCGCCACGACCTTGCCGGTCGTGGTCGGCTTCGGTGTGCGCGAGCCGGCCATGGCCGCCGAACTTGCACATGCAGGGGACGGGGTGGTGATCGGCAGTGCCCTGGTGGAGGCCCTGTTCCAGGCCTCGGCCGGCGGGCGCGAGGCAGTGCTTCGTCGTGCAAGCGATTTCCTCACCCCCTTCCGCGCCGCCCTCGATCAGGTAGCGGGAGCGGTGAGCACGCTGCCATGAGCTGGTTCAGCAACCTGCTGCCGTCGCGCATCCGCACCGACGGCGCCCCCCGGCGGTCGATCCCGGAGGGCCTGTGGACGAGTTGCCCGGAGTGCCGGGCGACCCTCTATCGCTCGGACCTCGAGCGTAACCTGCGTGTCTGTCCGAAGTGTGATCACCACATGCGCATCGAGGCGCGCACGCGGCTCGATTTCTTCCTCGACGCCGAGGATCGCGAGTCCTTGGGAGAGGAGGTGGAGCCGCTCGATCCACTGCGCTTCCGAGACTCGCGTCGCTACCGGGATCGCCTGCTGGCCGCGCAGAAGGCCACGGGGGAGAGTGAGGCCCTGCTCGTGATGAAGGGCCGCCTCGGCGGCAGTCCGCTGGTGGTGGCCGCCTTCGAGTTCGAATTCATGGGCGGTTCCATGGGCTCGGTGGTGGGCGAGCGCTTCGTCATCGGGGCTCAAGCCGCGCTCGCCGCGCAAGTACCCTATGTGTGTTTCTCGGCAAGTGGTGGTGCGCGCATGCAGGAGGGGATCCTCTCGCTCATGCAGATGGCCAAGACCAGCGCCGTCCTTGCCCAACTGCGGCGAGCCGGGCTGCCCTTCATTTCGGTCCTCACGGACCCGACCATGGGCGGCGTATCTGCGTCGCTTGCGATGCTCGGTGACATCAACATCGCCGAACCCAGGGCCCTCGTCGGTTTCGCCGGCCCGCGTGTCATCGAACAGACCACCGGAAAAAGCCTGCCTGAGGGGTTCCAGCGCGCGGAATTCCTGCTCGAGCACGGCGCCCTCGATTTCATCTGTGATCGGCGCGAACTGCGCAACCGCATCGCTAATCTGCTGCACTTGCTGCACCCGGCGTCGGGCATCAGCGCGCCCCATGCGGCCTGAGGGCTCATGCAATAACGGGGGTGGGGCTGACCGCGTCGACCCCGCTGTCCGCTGTCTGGCTGCAACCTGACTTTCCTCAGAGCCCTCGCTGTCCGGAGGGCAATACTCTCCGGAGATCGTCCTCGTTGAGCGCACGCTTCAACACCCTTCCCGAATGGCTCCGCTGGCAGGAGCAGTTGCACGTGCGCGAGATCGATCTCGGTCTTGAACGTGCCCGGCGTGTGCTCGAGGCCCTGGGTCTGCCACCCACCACCTGGCCCGTCATCACGGTGGCCGGCACCAACGGCAAGGGCTCGACGGTCGCCATGCTCGAATCCATGTTGCGCTCTGCCGGGTTGCGCGTCGGTTGCTACAGCAGCCCGCACCTGCTCCGTTACAACGAGCGTATTCGCATGGATGGTGTGCCCGTCGAGGATCAGCCGCTCTGTGAAGCCTTCGCCAGAGTGGACGCGGCGCGTGCGGATGTATCTCTCACTTATTTCGAGTTCGGCACCCTTGCAGCATTCGACCTCTTCTCCCGTGCGGGTCTCGATGCAGCAGTGCTGGAGGTGGGGCTCGGAGGCCGGCTCGATGCAGTCAACGCCATCGACGCCGATGTCGCTGTCGTCACAGGTATCGGTATCGACCACGTCGAGTGGCTTGGGCCGGATCGGGAATCCATAGGTCGGGAAAAGGCCGGCGTCTTCCGCAGCGGACATGTCGCCATCTGCTCCGACCCGGAGCCCCCGACGAGCATTGCCGCCCAGGCGCAGAGTGCCGGCGCCAGGCTGCGGCAGCTGGGGCGCGACTTCCACTACCAAGGCCACGCCGATGGCTGGGATTGGCAGGGCGTTGCCACCAGCCTGCCCGGTCTGCCGCTGCCTGCCCTGTCGGGACGAGTACAGTTGCAGAACGCTGCCGGTGTGCTCGCTGCCATCGAGGCCCTGGAGCGTCCCGCCCTGCTCTCGCCCGCCGTGGTGGCGCGTGGCCTGACCTCGGTACGCTTGCCCGGGCGCTTTCAGGTCCTGCCCGGCAACCCACCAGTGATCCTCGATGTGGCCCACAACCCGCACGCGGCGGTGCGTCTGGCGGAGACCCTCGCCGAGCAGGCACCCGTCGCGCGCACCGTGGCCGTAACCGGCATGCTGCGCGACAAGGACGCCGCAGGCGTATTCGAGCGGCTGCTGCCCTTCGTCGACAGCTGGTACGTATGTGAGCTGGATTCCCCGCGTGCCGCGCCAGCGGCGCAGTTGGCTGCGGCCCTTGCCGGCCTGGCCGCTCCCGGCGAGATACATCTCGCAGCTTCGGTTCCCGAGGCCCTCGAGGCAGCCCGTGCCGAGGCTGGTCGGGAAGGTCGCGTGCTCGTGTTCGGGTCCTTTCTTACCGTGGCCGCGGCGCTGGCGCTGCAGGCCCAGCCCTCGCCACGGCAGGACGAGTCGCCGGCCCCGATGACTGACCTCAACGCCATCCGCCGCGTCGAGCGTCGATGATGGCCGACGTCACCTGCGTGTCGCGGTCGGGACCTGCGTTGCGGGCGCTGCATCCCGGGACCGCAACGGCCGTGCGGCCTGGACTGCCTCGCGGCTGTTGCGCCCCTCGCTCGCGCCATGGTTGCGTGCCACACTCGGTAACTTGGGCGCGGCTTCGTGACCGCACACTTGCACCGGCCGGTGCGCCCGTGGGGAGCTGAATGGAACCCCTGTACCGTCAACGTCTCATCGGTGCCATGGTGCTGGTCGCCCTGGCGGTGGTCGTGGTGCCCCTGCTGCTCGGCGAACCGCGTCCCCTCTACGACTCGCAGGCGACGCACGCAGTGGCCCCGGCGCCACCGCGTTTCGAGGGGCAGCCCTCACCGGAGCAGCAGGCGGTCACGGACATGCACGCACCCAGTGCCTTCCCGGAGGCGGATCTCGCACCGCCCGCGCCGAGCGCGGACTCCCTGGATGCCTGGCTCAATCCATCGGCTGTGAGCGCGGAGACGCCCGATGAAGGCACCGTAGCGGCTGCCGCGCCGACGGTGCCTGCCGTACCTGCGGCGCCACGCGAGGCCGCCCCACCAACCGCTGCGACCGAATCCGATCCGGAAAGCGGTGGTGTGTGGGTGGTGCAGGTCGGCAGCTACACCGATGTGGACAATGCCCGGCGGCGCGTGGAGCAATTGCAGGCGCGGGCCTTCGAGGCCTGGGTCGCCGAGCCGGAACAACCCGGTGGCCCTTTTCGTGTCTGGGTTGGGCCCGAACTGGAACGCACGCGTGCCGTAGCGCTGCAACAACGCATCCAGCGTGAGTTCGGCGTGGAGACGCAGGTGCGGCGGCATGTTTCCCGATGAAAGTCAGCACTCTGCTCGAGCGGGCGACCGGTGCTGTGCAGGCCTTCCCCCAGCGAGTGTGTGTGTTGCAGGGCACTGAGCCATGATCTGGGTCGACTGGGTCATCCTCATCATTCTGGGTGTGTCGGTGCTGGTCAGCGTCTTTCGTGGCCTTGCCCGGGAGGTGCTTTCATTGCTTGCCTGGGTGGCAGCGGCCTGGGTGGCCTTCGAATACGCCCCACTCGGGGACGCATGGTTGGCCCCCTGGGTGCCGGCCCCCTCGATCCGGCTGCTGTTGAGCGGGGCTGCGCTCTTCACGACCGTGCTGCTCGGTCTTGGCTTGGTCAATACGCTGGTGGGCCGCTTGATCCAGGGCAGTGGCCTGTCCGGGACGGATCGCAGCCTTGGCATGTTGTTCGGCCTGGCGCGCGGGATCGCAATCGTCACGGTGCTGGTGCTCGCCGCCGGCACCACCCTCGTTCCGCAGGACCCCTGGTGGCGTGAGTCCACCCTGCTACACCACTTCGAGCGCTTGGCCATCGAGGTGCGCGGCCTGCTACCGGAGCCGGTGTCCGGGCTCATCCGTCTCTCCGGCGAAGCACCCACCGCCCCAGGCTTGCCCGGACTCATCCCACTGCCCATGGCCCCCGCCACGGGCCAGGGTGCCGCTGCGGGCGATGCCGTCCGCAGCGGCGCGCAACCCTGATCGCCCTGACC
>DNIF01000051.1:3989-12103 GCA_003485715.1 Gammaproteobacteria bacterium | reverse complement strand
TCAATGAGCCCCACAGGCCGAAAGCTTCCGGGCTGTAGTGCAGTGAATCATGAACCAAATGGCCTCGGGTGGCAAAGTGTTGCAGATCATGTCTCCTGTGCGCGAGTACCGTTTCGCGTCCAGCGCGTGCCGCGACGGTGTCCGAATGGGGCCTGAACACCCGGGATCACCGGGATGACCACCTGCTTCCGGCGACCGGTCTGGGGCACCGGGAAGCGGTCAAACAATCCAGCCGTGGCAGGTCTCGTTCAGCTGCGCCGCCCTGGCGCCCTGCGGCGGCGCTCCGGGGCGAGTTCCTCGGCCGTCAACTTGAGCGCGCGCTGAAAGCTGTCCACGGGCGTGCGCTCGCAGTAGTCGATGACCATCGCCATGATGTCAGTGAAGGACTTGCCCGGACCGAGTTGATAGGTGTCGTCCACGAAGGTGTGGTAGGCGGTGAAGTAGCCCATGGCATAGAGGCGAAACTCGGCATCATCTCCCGCCGCGCGCGCCTCGTTGTAGCGATTGCAGGACTGGCCGCCTGGCCCCCAGACAGCGTAATTGCCATCCTTGTCTGCGGCGCTCGCCTGAGGCGCGACCAGAAGCGCGAGGGTGAGTGGCAGCAGGGCTCGCGCAAGCGTCCGAAAATGGCGGGTTCGACCGAGCATCGTTTGGGCTCTCCTTGATTTGAATGATGGACAGGGCGCAGGGACCACCGGGCCGCCGAGGGAGTTCAACACCTGCAGCCACGCTGGCGTCAGCGCCAAAATCGCGCTGGAGCTGGGCGCGAAGACGCGCTCAGCCACCTTCGTGGGGCGTCGATCGGGGGGCATCGGAGAGGATTGCCGCGATGCCGGCGACCAGCCGGTCGAGCCCGTGCGCAAGCCCATCCCCGGACAGCGCACCGAACGAGAGCCGCAGCCAGCAGCCGTGGGCGAGCCCGAAGGCGCTGCCCGGCAGCGTCACCACGCCGTGTTCCAGCACCAGCCGCTCGGCCATCTGCAACGAATCGAGCGCGGTATCGAGTCGCACGAGGAAATACAGGGCACCCTCGCCGCCGATGATCTCGCGCACACCGCTGCCGAGACGCAGCAGCGCCGCGCGAAGCTGTCCGGCATGCGTCTCGAGGGTGGCAAGGTGACGCCGTGGCCAGTCGCTCCCGGCCACGAGTGCACCCAGGGCGGCGTGCTGCGAGACGTGCGGCGCACAGATGAGGTTGGTGTCCTGCACCTTCAACAGGGCGGGGTAGAGCTCGGCCGGCGCGAGCAGATAGCCCACACGCCAGCTCGCCATGCCATAGGCCTTGGAGAAGGAACCCAGGGTGATGGTGCGGGTGCTGGCGGGTGCGCCGGGGCTCTGGTGGCGTCTGCCGCCGTAGAGGAAGTACTCGTAGGTCTCGTCACTGATGTGCCAGAGCCCGCGAGCGGTGGCGAGGCGGTTGAGCGCGAGCAGTTCCTCGGGCGTGTACACGATGCCGGCTGGATTGTTGGGCGAGACGCTGACCAGCACCCGCGTGCGCGATGTGATGGCAGCCTCGAGCGCGGCGAGGTCGGGCCGCAGGCCGGGTGCCGGCGGCACGCCGATGGGGCGGCAGTCGGCGATACGCACGGCCATCTCGTGATTGAAGTACCAGGGCAACGGCAGCAGGACTTCATCGCCCGGATCCGTTATGGCCAGCAGGGCCGTGAGGAAGGCCATGTTGGCGCCGGCCGTGACCAACACCCGCAGGTCATCACCCACGCCGCTGAAGCCGTTCTCCCGGGTGAGCTTCGCGCCGATCGCCGCAACCAGGGGATCGAGGCCGGCAGCGGGCCCATAGCCGTGTGCTGAGGGCGAGCGCCAGAATGCGTCCACCTCGGCGCGCGCCTGTGGCGGGGGCGGGAAGAAGGCCACGCCTTGACCCAAGGACCACGGATTGGGGTGTCGGCGTGCGAGCGCGGCCAGATGCGGAATGACGGGTGCGTCCACCGCGCCTATGCGGGCACCGCCGGCCCCGTTCCAGGGGCGAAGTCGCCGTGCTTCAGCCGACCCGGCGCCCTCGGGAGCGGGCGTCACGGCGTGTAGCTCACCGCGAGGATCTCGATCTCGGTATTCCCGTCCGGGCGTTCCCACAGCGAGACGTCGCCCGGTCGCTTGCCGAGCAGGGCACGTCCGAGCGGCGATATCCAACTGACTTCACCGTGCTCGATTTCGGCCTCATCCGCACCGACGATGTGTACGCGTCGACTGGCGTTTTCGTCGTCGGAGAACATGACCCAGGCACCGAAGTGCACCTCGTCGGTGGGCGCGCTCGGAGGGGGAACCACGATGGCGGTCTCGATCAGCGCCTCCAGCGAGCGGAATTCTCGCAGCAGTGCTTCCTGCTCGGCGGCGCGGGCGAGATCGGACTCGGCGGCACTGGCTGCAGCCGCCAGCTCAACGGCGAGCTCATCAGCGCGACCCTGCCAGGCGGCCATGCCGGCGGGCGTGACGTAGTTCGGGTGCTCACGCGTCGGAGGCGGAATGACCGCCTCGGTGCTCTGCGCATCTTCCTTGACGAAGGCTCGACTCATGGTGGGCATGGCTCCTCGCGCAGGGGCGCGCTGTTTGCCGACCGCCCGCGGTTATCGGGCGGCTAGTTGCAGGGGGGGAGGGCTGCGTGGCTTACTGCAGCGCGAACAGGCGATTGCCGCTCTTGAACTGGCTGCGCAGGAATTCCATCTGGTCGACGAGGATACGCCGGTTCGACAGGGCCAGGAACTCGGCCCAGTTGGGTGCGTAGGGCACGGCGAGCAGGCCCATGCCAGCCTCTTCGGGCGTGCGGTTGCCCTTGCGCGTGTTGCAGTCCCGGCAGGCAGAGACCACATTCGTCCAGCGGTCGCGCCCGCCACGCGACAGAGGGCGTACATGGTCGCGCGTGAGCCTACCCTCGCTGAAGCCCTGACCGCAGTACATGCAGAGGTGCCCGTCGCGCAGGAAGAGCTCACGGTTGTTGAGCGGCGGAATATTGCGCTTGATATGCTGCCCGGCAAGCGAGCGCTTGACCGCGATGATCGAGTGCACCTCGAGTCGCGATTGTGCGCGGGTTGCGCGATTCCATCCGCCGCGTAGCGTGTACACGCTGTCGCCGGTGGTCCAGGCCACCATGTTCCGGGTGTAGAGGCACGCCGCTTCCTCGCACGGGATCCAGCGGATTGGCGCTCCGGAAATATCCAGCCTGAGGATCATGAAATCCATGGCTCATGATGCTAGCGAAACTCCCACGGGGCCGAAAGCTTCCGCCTCGGGTGATCCGCCATCAGGACGCTCTGCTCTCGACGATCTGCGTGAACTCATGGCGCGTCTGCGTGACCCCATCCGCGGTTGTCCCTGGGATCTCGAGCAGACCTTCGCCACCATCGCCCCCTACACGCTCGAGGAGGCCTACGAGGTGGTCGATGCCATCGATCGCAACGACCTTCCCGGCCTCTGCGAGGAACTCGGCGATCTATTGCTCCAGGTGGTGTTTCACGCCCGCATGGCTGAAGAGCAGGGGGCCTTCGACCTCGAGCATGTCGCCCGCGGCATCGTGGCGAAGCTCATCCGTCGGCATCCGCACGTGTTCGGGGGCGAGTCAGCCTCCGGGGCCGGAGAAGCGGCCATTGGACCGTCCGAGGTCGCCCGACGCTGGGACGAGATCAAGCAGGCCGAACGTGCCCTGCACGCGGCAGCCTCGGAGTCTGCCCCCTCTTTGCTCGATGGGTTGTCGATCCGCTTACCCGCCTTGCAGCGCGCGGCCAGATTGCAAAGCCGTGCGGCCCGCATCGGCTTCGATTGGCCGCATATCCACGCCGTGCTCGACAAGGTCGAGGAGGAGCGCGCCGAGCTGCTTGCGGCCCTCGCTGCGGGTGACGCTGCCGCTGCCCGGGAGGAACTCTCCGATCTCATGTTCGTGGTGACGCACCTGGCGCGCTTCCTCGACGCCGATCCCGAGACTCTGCTGCGGGGTGCTTGCGGCAAATTCGAGCGGCGCTTTCGCTTCATGGAATCGGCCGCCGGGCCGGCAGGGCTTGCGGCGCTCGAACTCGAGGCGCAGGAGGCCCTCTGGCAGCAGGCGAAACGAGCGGGTCTGTAGCCCCCGGCTGCCACATAAAGAGAAGGGCCGGTGGGGATGCCACCGGCCCAAGCCTTGCCATGGAGGAGTGTCACTGATGACGCCCGCACCGGCGTCAGTTGATTTAGATGCGAATCCCGTACCAGGCGGCTCCTGAGCTGCCGGCCGTTTCCAGGTGCGGCCACCATGGAGTGCGAGCGTTGTCGCCACTCACCGCGGCGCACCTGCCCTGACGGGATATTGGCACCGCGCGTCAGGCAACAGGCGCCAGCGCCATCCCGCCGTCGATCAGCCGGTCGCGTCCGCCTGCTCTGCCTCTCGGTCTTTATCGCGCGCAATCAGCGCGTAGGCCGAGTGATTGTGGATGGACTCGAAGTTTTCCGATTCGACCGTGTAGGCGCGAATCCGCTCGTCGTCGTTGAGCTTGGCGGCGACGTCGCGGACGATGTCCTCGACGAACTTGGGGTTGTCGTAGGCGCGTTCGGTCACGTATTTCTCGTCCGGACGCTTGAGCAGGCCGAAGAGTTCGCAGGAGGCTACGGCCTCTACCCAGTCGATGATCTCCTCCACCCACACAAAGGCGCCGATGCGTGCCGCCACCGTGACGTGCGAGCGCTGATTGTGTGCGCCGTAGTTCGAGATGTTCTTCGAGCAGGGGCAGAGCGTGGTGATCGGCACGACCACCTTCACGATGGTCTGTGGTTTGCCCTTCACGAGTTCACCGATGAAGCTCACCTCGTAATCGAGCAGGCTCTTCACGCCGGAAACGGGTGCCGTTTTGTTGATGAAGAAGGGGAAGGTCATCTCGACGTGGCCGCTTTCCGCATCGAGGCGATTGGTCATTTCCCAGAGAATGCGCTGGAAGGATTCCACCGTGATGGCCTGCTCGTGGGCGTTCAGCACTTCCACGAAGCGCGACATGTGCGTGCCCTTGAAGTTGTGCGGCAGACCCACGTACATGTTGAAGGAGGCGACCGTATGCTGGATTCCGCCAGTGCGATCACGCACCACGCAGGGGTGGCGAATCGCCTTGATGCCGACGCGATCGATATCAAGCCGGCGGGTGTCCGGGCTGCCCTGGACATCCGGTATATCCTGTGCGGTGACGACATTGGCCTGTGTCATGGGGTTTCCCTCGGCGGGTGGACGGGTGCGCGAGTCGTGCGCGTGGCGCGGGGCCACACCGTTCCAGTGGGCTGATACATGACGGGCAGCGGTCCTCCGCCTCGCCTGCAACACGCCGCGAGCGGTATCGGGCCACCGGAGTGGTCGCCCGGCCGCTCAGGGCGAAAGTCCGAGTACTTTACTCGGAGATGGTTCCGGAGACTACCGGCGGAGGGGTGCGCCCGGAAGCTGGGGTCGCGTCCGCTGGCGCTCTTGCCCCAGCCTGCTGATCGTCCGGGGGGTGCCAACCAGACTTACTGCTTACGCGCGACGATGTAGTCCGCCAGAGTGCGCAGCTCGGTCGTGGGGGTGGTGAGTTCCTGCAGTGCAGTGAGGGCGGTGGCATGCAGCGTGGCGAGGGTGGCTCGCGCCCCTTCCAGACCGAGCAGACGGGGATAGGTGGCCTTGCCCTGGCGCTCATCCGACCCCTGCGGCTTGCCCAGATCCGACGTGCTGGCCTCGATGTCGAGCAGATCGTCGCGCACCTGAAAGGCAAGCCCGATGGCCCGGGCGTAACGATCGAGGGCATCGAGTTCAAAATCACGGATGCGGGGACTGGCCAGTGCCCCGAGTTGTACGGCGGCGGTAATGAGCGCCCCGGTCTTGCGTCGATGCATGTCTTCGAGTTGCGGCAGTGTGAGGGCAGATCCGGTGGCATACAGATCGATGGCCTGCCCGCCCACCATGCCAAGCGAGCCGGCGGCGTGGGCCAGGACCTGCAGCATGCGCAGCCGTTGTTCCGGGGGCAGCGTGGCCGGGGTGCCGAAGGCCAGCAATTCGAAGGCCAGGGCCTGCAACCCATCGCCGACCAGGATGGCCGTCGCCTCGTCATAGGCCCGGTGGCAGGTGGGCTGGCCACGGCGCAGGTCGTCGTCGTCCATGGCCGGGAGGTCGTCGTGGACCAGTGAGTAGGCATGGATGAGTTCGACTGCCGCCGCCGCGGCGTCCAGATCACGCAGCGAACCACCAAAGGCACTGCCGGTCGCATACACCAGGAAGGGGCGCACACGTTTGCCTCCGCCCAGAACCACGTAGCGCATGGCCTCGTGCAGACGCGTGGGCGGGGTGATCGCCGGTGGCAAACACTCGGAGAGGACGGTTTCGATGCGCTGCGCGTGACTCGAAAAGGATTCCGGGAGTGCCATGGGCAAAGGGCTCGACTGGGCAGTGGGGGCGGTGTCGCGGCGAGTGCCAGAGGCTGGCCGTGGCCGGGAGTCAGGAGCGGCCAGCAGACGCTCTTGTGCCTGCTTGGCTCAAGTGTGGAGTTCAGGCACCGAGGTCGCGGGGGCCAGGAGGCGCGAAGCCCGCCTCGAGACGGTCACCCTCCGCAGACCAGATCCGGACCTTCTGCTCGGCCGCGTCCAGGGCCTTTTGGCAGGCGCGGGTGAGCTGCATGCCGCGCTCGTAGTGCTGGAGCGCATCCTCAAGCGACAGGTTGCCGGCCTCCATGCGGGACACCAGCGCCTCGAGGGTCTCGAGCGCTGATTCCAGTTGAAACGGTGTGGTGGACTCGGACATGCTGCGACGATAGCGCAGCGTCATGAAGCTGGGCAACACGCGTTCGCCGCGGGAGCGTATCCCTGTGTCACGTCGGTATTGTGTCGCGCCATGCCATTGGCCGCAGCGCGCCACGAGCCCACCGGTTCCTCTTGTGCAGGAAGCCAGATTGAGGGAGCCCAGGATTTGAGCCGACGCTACGACGCCATCGACATCGAAGTGCTCACCGGCCTCGATCCGGTGCGCAAGCGCCCGGGCATGTACACCGACACCACGCGCCCGAACCATCTGGCCCAGGAGGTGATCGACAACAGCGTGGATGAGGCCTTGGCGGGCCACGCGCGGCGCATCGAGGTGACGGTACACGCCGACGGCACCATAGCCGTACTCGATGACGGTCGCGGCATGCCGGTGGATCTCCACCCCAGCGAGGGTATCTCGGGCGTCGAAGTGATCCTCACGCGGCTGCACGCCGGCGGCAAGTTCTCGCGCTCGAATTACCAGTACTCGGGTGGCCTGCACGGTGTGGGTGTGTCGGTGGTCAATGCGCTCTCGCTCACGCTTGCAGTGGAGGTACTGCGTGGCGGCCGTCGCTACGGCATGCAGTTCGCGAATGGTCATCCCCTGGCGCCACTGGCCGATCTCGGCCCGGCCGCGAAGGGGCAGACCGGTACCCACATCCGCTTTCAACCGGACCCTCGCTACTTCGAGCACGCACGCGTTGCTGTGGGGCGCCTGCGTCATCTGCTGCGTGCCAAGGCCGTGCTCTGCCCCGGTCTCGCGGTGCGTCTCCTCGATGAGGCCGAGGGCACGGACGAGACCTGGTGCTACCGTGACGGCCTCGGCAATTACCTCTGCGAGGAGCTCAACGCGGCCGAACTATTGCCGCCGACCGGCTGGGTAGGGACACAGACGCAGGAGCGCCAGGCGGTGGACTGGGCTATTGCCTGGCGTGTGGACGACGGCGAGACCTTCGCCGAGAGCTACGCCAATCTCATCCCCACGGCCCAGGGGGGGACGCACGTCAGTGGGCTGCGCCAGGGGCTGGCCGATGCCCTGCGCGAGTTCTGCGAACATCGCACGCTCCTGCCGCGCGGAGTGAAGCTCGCCCCCGAGGATGTCTGGGAACGCTGTTGTTACGTGGTGTCGGTGAAGCTCGCGGAGCCACAGTTCTCCGGGCAGACGAAAGAACGCCTCACCTCGCGTGAGGCGAGCGCCTTTGTCGCCGTAGCGGTGCGTGACGCCTTCAGCCTCTGGCTGCATCAGCATGTCGAGGCCGGAGAGGCCATTGCGGCTCTGGCCATTGCCAATGCCCAGTCGCGGCTGAAGGCCGCCAAGGCCGTGGCGCGCAAGCGCATCGCCGGTGGCCCGGCCCTGCCTGGCAAGCTCATCGATTGCGTCT
>DNIF01000051.1:0-3577 GCA_003485715.1 Gammaproteobacteria bacterium | reverse complement strand
GGGATCGGGAGTTCCAGGCGGTGCTGCCCCTGCGCGGCAAGATCCTCAACACCTGGGAGGTCGAAGCACAGCAGGTGCTGGCCTCGCAGGAGGTGCATGACATCGCGGTGGCCATCGGCTGCGATCCCGGCAGTGCGAACCTCACCGAGCTTCGCTATGGGCGCATCTGCATTCTGGCCGACGCCGACAGCGATGGCGCGCACATCGCCACACTGCTCTGTGCCCTGTTCGTGCGGCACTTCCGCCCGCTGGTGGCGGCCGGCCATGTGTACGTGGCCATGCCACCGCTCTATCGCATCGATCACGGCAAGGAGGTCCACTATGCGCTCGACGAGGGCGAGAAGGTGGCCATCCTCGAGCGCCTGCGGCAGGAGCGGCGTCGCGGCGAACCCCAGGTGCAGCGTTTCAAGGGGCTGGGAGAGATGAACCCGCAGCAGTTGCGCGAGACGACCATGCTGCCGGAGACCCGCCGTTTGGTGCAGCTCACGCTGGACGCGGACGGCGAGGAGACCCGCATCCTCGACATGCTGCTGGCGCGCAAGCGCGCGGGCGACCGCCGCGTGTGGCTGGAACGCAGCGGCAACCTCGCATCGCTGGAGACCTGAGGCGCCATGGCCGAAGAACTCTTCGAACGCCGACCGCTGGCCCGTTTCACGGAGCAGGCCTACCTCGATTACGCGATGTACGTGATCCTCGATCGCGCATTGCCGCATATCGGCGATGGGCTGAAGCCGGTGCAGCGGCGCATCGTCTATGCGATGAGCGAACTTGGTCTCGGTGCCAACGCCAAACCGAAGAAGAGCGCGCGTGCGATCGGCGATGTCATCGGCAAGTTCCATCCGCACGGGGAAGTCGCCTGCTACGAGGCCATGGTGCTGATGGCGCAGCCCTTCTCCTTCCGTTATCCGATCGTCGATGGTCAGGGCAACTGGGGCTCATCCGACGACCCCAAATCCTTTGCCGCCATGCGCTACACGGAGGCGCGGCTCACGGCCTTCGCCGATCTGCTGTTGCGCGAGGTGGACCAGGGTACGGTGGACTGGGTGCCCAACTTCGATGCGACGCTGGAGGAGCCGCGTGTCCTGCCCGCGCGTGTGCCTGCGGTGCTGCTCAATGGTGCCACAGGGATCGCCGTCGGCATGGCCACCGACATCCCACCGCACAATCTGCGCGAGGTGGTAGCCGCCTGCGTGCATCTCATCGATCACCCGGAGGCCTCGGTCGCGGATCTCTGTCGGCACCTGCCCGGGCCCGATTTTCCCACTGCGGCCGAGATCGTCACCTCTGCCGAGGATCTGCTCGCCCTCTATCAGGCCGGTGCCGGCTCGCTGCGCATGCGCGCACGCTGGCAACAGGAAGACAACTTCATCGTCATCACGGCGCTTCCCTATCAGAGCTCTCCCGCGCGCGTGCTGGAGCAGATCGCCCAGCAGTACACGGCGAAGAAGCTGCCGTGGCTCGAGGACTTCCGTGACGAATCCGACCACAGCAACCCCTGCCGGCTGGTACTGGCCCTGAAGGGGGTGCGTGCCGAGGTCGAGCCGCTGCTGCTGCACCTGTTCGCCACCACGGATCTGGAACGCAGCTATCGGGTGAACCTGAACATGGTGGGCCTGGACGGACTGCCACAGCAGAAGGATCTGCGAACTCTGCTCAGCGAATGGCTGGTCTTCCGCAAGCAGACGGTGCGCCGCCGGCTGGCCCATCGGCTGGAGAAGGTCCACACCCGTCTGCACCTCCTCGATGGTTATCTGATCGCCTTCCTCAACATCGACGAGGTCATCCGCATCATCCGTGGTGAAGACGAACCGGCACCGGTGTTGATGGCGCGTTTCGGTCTGACTGCGGCCCAGACCGAGGCCATCCTGGAGTTGCGGCTGCGGCATCTGGCGCGGCTGGAGGAGTTCAGGATCCGCACCGAGCAGGCCGAGCTTGCGGCCGAGCGGGACGCGCTGCTGGCCGACCTCGCCGATCCCGCGCGCATCGCACAGTGCGTGCGGCGCGAGCTCAGCGAGGACGCAGAGCGTCACGGCGACGCCCGCCGTTCGCCCCTGGTCAGCCGGGCGGCCGCCCAGGCACTGGACGAATCCGCGCTGGTCACGGTCGAGCCCGTCACCGTGATCCTCTCGGAGAAGGGCTGGGTGCGCGCGGCCAAGGGCCACGACATCGAGCCACGCGAGCTGACCTACCGCTCGGGTGATGCCTATGCCGCCGCCGCCCGCGGTCGCAGCAATCAGGCAGCCGTCTTCATCGATTCCACCGGTCGCTGCTACACGTTGCCCGCGCATTCGCTGCCATCGGCCCGTGGGCTCGGTGAGCCGCTGGCGGGCCGCCTCACGCCGCCGGCCGGTGCGCATTTCCACGGTGTACTGCTCGGCCCCGAGGATTCCCTCTGGGTCCTCGCCACCGATGCCGGGCATGGCTTCATCGCCCGTCTCGGCGACCTGATCTCACGCAATCGCGCCGGCAAGGCCGTGCTCACGGTGCCCGCGGGCGCGCGCGTGCTGCCGCCGGTACCCTTGCCCGCCGTTGCAGCCGACAGCGCGTGGCTCGCCATTGCCAGCGCCGACGGGCGACTGGCACTGGTGGCGCTGACGGAGCTGCCGCAACTCGCTCGTGGGCGCGGCGTGCGTCTGATGCTGGGACGGGGCGAGGCCGAGCGGGTGGTGGACCTGGTGGTAGTCCCTGCGGGTCAGTCCTTGCGTGCCTGGGCCGGTGGTCGGCATGTCACGCTGAAGCCGGCCGATCTGGAGGCCTACTGCTGCGAGCGTGGTCGGCGTGGCACGCGCCTGCCGCGTGGCTATCAGAAGGTCGAGCGCCTCGAGCTGCCGGCACCCGCCGCCTGAAGAAAATTGATCTGCCTGCAAACCATGATCCCCGCAAACCATGCCGTCATCGCGCGTGCTCCGTCATCCCCGCGTGCTCCGTCATCCCCGCGCAGGCGGGGATCCAGTCGTTGTAAAACGACGGTGCTACGTCACCGGATGTCTGCGCGGGCATGACGACAGGCTGGGCATGGTGAGCAACGTTGAGGTCCTGGATTCCCACCTGCGTGGGAATGACGAGAGGCTGCGGTCGAGGAGGGGTGATCCGGGAACATGTGGCTGCTGTTCGCAGTGATCATGGCGGGGAGTGGCGCGGCCAGCCTGTGGGTCTACGCCTGCCGCGGGCGGCTGCGCTTCGCGAGTGTGCGCGAGTACGTGCGCAAGGGCTGGCCCCCGTTTGCACTGCCCAACTGCATCCTCTACGCCTGCACGCCAGAGTGGGCCCGCGGGCCGGTGGTCGATCTGCGACATTTTCCGCAACTCGAGCCCCTGTGCGCCGCGTGGCCCAGCATCCGTGACGAGGCGCTGGCCCTGGCGCACGCCGGGGTGTTCGAGGCTACGCGTGACCCCGGCAGCCCGGCCTGGTTCGACCTCGGCTTCCGAACCCTCCAGCGCCGCGGCTGGAGCAAGTTCTACCTGCGCTGGTATGGCACCACCCAGCCCTCGGCTGCCCGGCTCTGTCCACGGACGCTGGCGCTGCTCGCGGCCACACCGGGCGTAAATGGCGCGCTGTTCACGCGGCTGCCGGCGGG
>DNIF01000138.1 GCA_003485715.1 Gammaproteobacteria bacterium | reverse complement strand
TGGCCTCGCGTGCCCAACCCACTCCGCGGCTCGTCATGGATTTCGCCACGCTCACCGGGGCCTGCGTCCAGGCCCTGGGGAAATCCTACAGTGGCGTCTTCAGCAATCGCGAATCACTGGCCGCAGCCCTGGTCGCTGCCGGACGTCGTTCGGGTGAGCGTGTCTGGGCCTTTCCGATGGATGAAGACTACGACCAGGGTCTGGAGAGTCAGGTGGCGGACGTCCTCCAATGTGCGCCCGAGGGCGAGGCCGATCACATCCTGGCTGCGCGCTTCCTCAAGCGCTTCCTGGAGGGTGATTTGCCGTGGGCCCACATCGACCTCTCTAGCGGCACACGCCGGGGTGGGCTGGCCCACGTACCCTGCGAGGAAACCGGCTTCGGGGTACGCCTGACCCTGGAGGCACTGTTGGGAGAGCAACCGCTGTATCTGCTGCAAGCCGATTGATTCGACTGTACCGGTCGATGCGCGCGTGTCTGCCTGCCGATCTGCGCGCGCGAAACTCGCGGGGTACGCGTGGCCTTCGGATTTAATTGCCTTGGGTAGCTTCCCAAGCCTTCACCGCGCGGCTTACGGTGGAGTAATGCACGTCGAAGAAGTCCGCGATTTCCTGCATGCGGAAGTGCCCCGACAGGTAGGCGCGAGCCATGGCGGCCTTTTTGTCGGCCTGACCGCGCAGAAAGCCCTTGAGATCGCTGCGCTTGCCGCTGTTGCCGCGTGCGCGTCGGCTGGCGAGTCGCTGCGCCTCGTCGATGAAGGCCTCATCACCGAGAAAGATCTGGCGCCGCACATGCTGGCGCGGATCGAAGGTGTCGGGTTCTGCGAGCCAGGCTTGCAGGGCGGCGACGGATTTTGCGCGGGTGCGGCCGAAATGAGTCAGTACCTCGGCGGCAGGCAGCCACTCCGGGGCGCTTTCAGGCGCGAGCAGGTGACCCAAGCTGCTGCCGCTGTAGCGCTCGACCCGACGGATCCGCGCGCGTCGTCGGGGTTCGTTCAAAACGTGGCGTAACACCTCGCGGTACCAGGTCTCGGTGTCGACCAGGAGCGCCTTGAAGCGACCCTGGAAGAGCGAGCCATCGGTGCCGGTACGCTGATTGAAGTGCTGGGTGTAGACGCCATTCAACTGGCGCATGCCGCGCGACAGATCGGCCTGCGGGGTCTGGAGGAACAGCAGATAGTGGTCCTCGAGCAGCGCGTAGGCATGGGTCTGCCAGCCGAGCCGCCGGCTGATCTGGGCGAGGACATCGAGGAATTCCGCGCGGTCCGCTTCCGTTCCAAAAGCGGGGCGCCCCGTTACCGCCGCCGTGGAGACGAGGTAGCTGGCTCCAGGAAATTCCATACGGGTTGGACGCGCCATGCGTTTGACTATGGCACAGGCATTGACATGCCTCAAGAAACGCGCTTGTGCATGTTAGGACACCCACCTCAATCCCGCGCCCACGGGGCGATGGGTTCAAGAGCGGCCACGGATTACGCCGAAAATGCCCCAGTCCAGTCCCTCAGCCTTGGTAGGTGCGGCGGCGCAGGGCCAGTTTCTGCGCGAGGCTCTCCACCGCCATGCACAGGTTGCTGGTGAGGGCGCTGTTGCGCGCGTAATCCACCGGCAGCAGATTGGAGACCCGGCCGTCCTCGACAAAGCCCCAGGCCCGACCCCAGCGCCGTCGATCTTCACGGTCGTACACGCCAAAGGCGATCCCCTCATGACTGCGGACCAGCGAGAAGCAGGGGATGTCGGTGTAACCATCGCCGACGTAGACCATGTGGTTGAAGGGGATGCGCAGGCGATCGGCTGGCACCTTGCGATTGACCGCGAAGGGGTCGCGACGCGCCTCGTCGCCCAGGATCCCCTTGGCGATGTGGAAGAGATAGCGTGTCTTGTCGGTGAAGGAGACCACCCGGCGCGGGAAGTCGATGCCGCCATCCGCGGCCTCGTAATGGAACTCGCAGGCCCAGATGTCGGTGAACTGGTTGGCGATCCTTGCGGCGCGCAGCACCTCCGCAATGCCGCTCGACACCAGATAGAACTCGACCTTGATCCCCGCATCGACCGCAGCCGCCTCGGCGCGCAGGCGATCGAAGAGGCGCGAGACTCCGGCATAGGGCTTCAGGCGCCGCCCCCATTCGAGCAGGCGTGCGCGGGTGATGCGCGCCTCGGGTGCCTGTCGGCGCGACCACTCCACCATGCGGTAGAGGTAGGCGGGGACTGGGTCCCAGCCGTCCTCGATCAGCGGCTCCACTGCCTCGCGCCAGAAGCGGGGGACGTCGATACCCAGGTGATCGAGGAGTCCGGAAGTGCTGTCTGGCGCGAGGGTGTCGTCGAAGTCGAAGACGACCGCGATGATGTCTTGCATGCGAGGCTGGGTCAGGGCAGCGAAAGGATGAGTCGTCGTCCCGAAGCGGGACGGCTGTCGATTCAGCGGCCTGCTCCACCCTTGAGCAGATCGCGGATCTCACCGAGTAACCGCTCCTCGCCGCTGGGTTCCGCTACGGCTGGGGCTGCGGGCGGAGCCTCGACCTCCCGGCGTAGCCGATTGACCGCCTTCACCAGCATGAAGACGGCGA
>DNIF01000121.1 GCA_003485715.1 Gammaproteobacteria bacterium | reverse complement strand
GGCAGTTCGAGGGTGTCGGTCATGGGCGGTAGCTCGCGCCTCGGTGCGGTGGCGGACATGGTGCTGGCTCTCCGGAGGATAGGCGGAGGGCAATCACAGCGCAGGCAAGCAGCGTGCGGCGTGCAAAGGCGCCGGATCGCGTCAAAGCCCCGGAACCCGGGCGAGCCGGGAAAGAGTGGGCGGCAGCGGGGATGTGCGGATCAGCAGGTCTCCCCGGAACACACCGCCCACGCCCAGAGGCGGGGGCCCTGGCGGCCGTGGCCATCACCGGTGCGGCCGTTGGTGCCCGCCGCGGGAGCAGTACACTCCCGCCGATGGCCAACCACGGATTCCGCGACGTCTACACCGTTTCCAGGCTGACGACCGAGACCCGGCTGCTGGTCGAGGGGCACTTCCCTGCCCTCTGGATCGAGGGTGAGGTGTCGAACCTCGCCCGACCGGCCTCCGGTCATCTGTACTTTTCGCTCAAGGATCAGACGGCCCAGGTGCGCTGCGCCATGTTCCGCGGTCGCGGTCAGCGCGGGGGCTTCGTGCCGGAGAACGGCACCCTGGTGCTGGCGCGCGCGCGGGTCAGCCTCTATGAACCGCGCGGTGATTTCCAGCTCATCGTCGAACATCTGGAAGCGGCCGGCGAAGGGGCGCTGCGGGCCGCCCTCGAGGCGCTCGCAAGCCGGCTCGAGGCCGAAGGCCTGTTTGCTGCGGACCGCAAGCGGGCGTTGCCGCCCCTGCCCCGGGCCATCGGCGTGGTCACCTCCCCCTCCGGGGCCGCGCTCCAGGATGTACTCGCCGTGCTCACCCGCCGCTGGCCGGCGCTGCCGGTGGTGCTCTATCCCTGCCTCGTCCAGGGCAGGGAGGCCGCCGCGAGCATCGTGCGGGCGCTCGAGGCCGCCGGACGCCGCGCGGAGGTGGATGCCCTGCTGCTCGTGCGCGGAGGCGGCTCGCTTGAAGACCTCTGGCCCTTCAACGAGGAGGTGGTTGCCCGAGCCATCGCCGCCTGCCCGCTGCCCGTGGTGAGCGGTGTCGGTCACGAGACCGACGTGACCATCGCCGATCGGGTGGCCGACCTGCGCGCCCCCACGCCCTCGGCCGCCGCGGAGCTGGCCTGTCCGGACGCAGCCGCCCTGCTTGCCGGCGTGCGTCGGCAAGGGCTGCGCCTGACCCGGGCGGTCGGCATCCAGGTGCAGCAACTCAAGGCCCGACTGGCCTTGGCGCGCGCGCATCTGCTGCACCCTCAGCGCCGGCTCGAGCAACTGGCGCAGAGGCTGGACGAGGCCAGCCTGCGCGCCCGGCATGCGATCATCGAGGGGCTACAGCGCCGACGCCTCGGTCTGGAGCGCTTAGGCAGCCGTCTCGCCACCCAGCATCCGGCCGGACGGCTGAGCCGGACCCGCGAGCGCCTGTCCACCCTGACGCACCGTCATCGGCTCGCGCTTGGTTGGCTGATCTCGGCACGGCGCGAGCGCTGGCACCGGCTGGCCGCGGCCCTGGTTCAGGTGGCGCCGCAGGCTACGCTCGCGCGTGGCTACGCGATCGTCCACGATCCGCACACCGGTTCAGTCCTGCGCGACGCCGCCGCCGCCACGCCTGGCCAGGAGCTGCTCGTGGCACTCGCGCACGGCGCGCTCCGCGTCCGAGTGGAGCGGATTGAACCGGGCGTGACCGATTGAGCCGCGCGACGAGCCGTGCATACTCGCCGCCCCTGACGGGGCACAGACTGACCCATCCCGCCCCCGGATAACGCGCATGCAAACCGGCGACACCCTCTCGATCGACCCCTGTGGGCTCTGTGGCGATACCAAGCGACAGGTGCTCGGCACCCGTGGCCGGGGCCTCGAACCGCTCACCAGCGTGATCTGCCTGGGTTGTGGTCTGGTCAGCCATCATCCGCTGCCGGACCCGGCAGAGGTGGCGGCCTTCTACGCCACGCAGTATCGGCTGGCCTACAAGGGCGGCTGGAACCCGAAGCCCAAGCACACGTTGCGGGCGCTGCGCGGTGCCATTTCTCGGGCGCGCCGGCTGCTGCCCCTGGTGCCGGCAGGCGCACGCGTACTCGACCTCGGTGCGTCCTCGGGCGAGTTCACCTACGTGATGGGACGTGCCGGCTGTGACGCGCGCGGCATCGAACCCAACCAGGGCTACGGCGAGTTCGCCCGACGCACCTGGGCGGTGGAGATCAGCAGTTGCGGCTTCGCGGAGGCCGAGGTCGCGCCCGCGAGCCTCGACCTCATCACGCTGAACCACGTCCTCGAGCATCTGCCCGACCCGTGGGAGGCGCTCCGCCGCATCGCCGGCTGGCTCGGCCCGGAGGGTCTGCTCTTCGTCGAGGTGCCCAATCTCATCGGTAACCAGAAGCTCGGGATGAATACCTTCCATCGCGCGCACATCTGGAACTTCACGCCGGAGACGCTCTGCCTGCTCGCCTGGCAATGCGGCCTGGTGCCGCGAACGGGCGAGGACCTGACCCGCACCTCGCTCGTATTCCGCAAACGCCACGACCATGACCCGAGGCCTGTCGGTGCCGACCGCGCGCTTGCCCAGCGCCTCATCACACAGATTACGCGCGCGCAGGGGCTGACGAACTACCTCGCCTCGGGGACCTTCCTCGTACGGCGCTGGAACAAGTGGCGACGCAGCCTGAATGAGGCCCTGGCCTTGCGCGGGGTGGCGGATCTGCGCGCCTTCGCCGATGCAGAGGTGGCAGCGGCGCGGCTGGAAGGCGTCAACCGCCGCCCGCGAAGTGCGTCGGGCGAGGCCTGAACAGGGAGCGCGGCGCTCGTCCCGGGGAGTTCACTCGAGGGCCGCTTGCAGAAACCTCGTTGCGATGCGGTTTCGTCACTGCGGCAGGCGGCAACTGCGCTGACACAGTGGTACATGAGCCTGCTGTGGCCGGTGTAGCCATAACCCCGCGGCGGCGCTCCAGCCGCGGCAACCGGCCGCCGATCCGCGCATCCTGCGACCAACCACCCGCGTTCTAACTGGGCGAGCGTACTTGCGTGAGGATCCCGCTGGCCGGTCCGGCTTGGACGCCATGGCTGGCAGGCGCTACCTTATCGAAAGGTAGTATCTGGTGATAATGAGGATCACATCATGGCCACCTCGATCAAAATCGAGGACGAACTCAAAAGCCGCGTCCAGCACTTGGCCGGCTTGCGGCGACGTTCAGCCAACTGGATCATGCGCGAGGCGATACAACAGTACGTTGAGCGGGAGGAAGCCCGTGAGCGACTCAAGCAGGAGACCCTGGCCGCCTGGGCGGAATATCAGGAAACGGGTTTGCATGTGACCGGGGATGAAGTCATCGCGTGGCTTGAGACGTGGGGCGAGGAAAATGAGAAGCCTGCGCCCGTATGCCACAAGTGAGATTCGCGCACGCTGCGTTGCGCGATTTGGAGCGGTTACGCGAGTTCCTGCGTCCAAGGAATCCGGCGGCGGCCAAGCGGGCGGTTGCCGCGATGATCAAGTCGGTGCAGGTACTTGGTCACCATCCACACATTGGCCGACCCATCGATGACATGCCGGATGAGTACCGGGAATGGCTGATCGACTTTGGCGATAGCGGTTATGTGGCGCGGTATCGCCACGATGGCGGGGACCTCGTTATCGTGCTGGCGATTCGACACCAGAAAGAAGCAGGGTAATGGTGCCTTCCGCGCTCAGCCCCGCGGGTAGCGCAGCGCGTACCATGCCATGCCGAGATACTCATGCAGGGCCTGCGCGCTCACGGAGAGGGCGGTGTAGGTCGGGAAGGCGTCGAGCAGCAGGGGCCGGCCGCGCGGGCGGGTGATGAAGCGGGTGGGGGCGGCGACCGGTTCGAGGCCGACGCGCCGGAAGCTCTCGACCGTACGCGGCATGTGCAGGGCGTGAGTCACCACGAAGACCTGCCGGATCCCCAGCGGCCCGAGGATACGGGCCGTCTCGCGCGCATTCTCGGCCGTGTTGCGGCTGGTCTCGTCCTGCCAGCGCACCGGCACACCCAGCTCTCCCTCCAGCACCGCGCGCATCACCGACGCCTCGCTCGCACCCGTGCCGAAGGGGCGCCCGCCGGCCACACACAGCGGCAGACCGCTGCGCCTTGCGAGCAGGGCCGCGTAACGCAGGCGCACGAGCAAGGCACCGGTGGGGCTGTCGCCGCCATACTCGGGGGCGTCCGGGTACAGGCCCGTGCCGAGGACGACGATGGCCTCCGGTCCGCTGGGCAACGGGCCCGTGGGGGGCAGGGCCGGGAAGCGCGCCTCGAGGCTGCCGGCGAGCAGGCGTGCCGCCAGCGGTGTCGACAACACCAGCATCGCGGTCACGACCACGAGCGCGAGCAGGGTCAGCACCCGACGGGTCTCCACCAGCCGGGCACGGAGGACACCAGCGAGGAGCAGCAGGAGCAGCAGCAACGGCCCCGCCGGCGGCAGCAACAGGGCCTTGATGCCCTGGATGAGGTTGATGTCCACGTCGGCGTGGCCTCAGGTGAGCGCAGAGTCATCCGCTGGCAACAGGCCTTCCGCCTGCGTGTCGGCGTGATAGGAAGATCGCACCATGGGTCCGCTCGCCACCTGTCGGAAGCCCAGCGCGCGGGCGCTGTCGGCGAGCGCGGTGAATTCCGCTGGCGGCAGATAGCGCTGCACCGGCAGATGGTGCGGCCCGGGTTGCAGATATTGACCAAGCGTCAGCATCGACACCCCATGCGCCCGCAGATCACCCAACACGACGCGCACCTCGTCCAGGGACTCGCCGAGGCCCAACATGAGCCCGGATTTCACCGGCAGGTGGGGATGCCGCCGGGCCACTTCGGCCAGCAGACGCAGGGAGCCGTGGTAGTCGGCCCCGGGCCGCACACTGCGATAGAGCCGCGGGACGGTCTCAAGGTTGTGATTGAAGACGTCGGGAGGCTCTGCAGAGAGTGCGTCCAGCGCCTGCTGCTCGCGCTTGCGGAAGTCCGGGGTCAGCACCTCGATGCGGATCCCGGGCACGGCCGCGCGCAATGCACGGATGCAGGCGACGAAGTGGCCGGCACCGCCGTCCGTGAGATCATCGCGATTCACCGACGTGACCACCACGTAACGCAGCCCCATGAGGCTCGCCGTACGCGCGAGCCGCGCCGGCTCGTCAGGATCGGGCGGCAGCGGCCGGCCGTGGGCCACTTCACAGAAGGGGCAGCGGCGGGTGCACAGCGCGCCCAGGATCATGAAGGTCGCCGTGCCCTTGGCGAAGCACTCGCCGAGGTTCGGACAGGCCGCTTCCTCGCAGACGGTGTGCAGCCCCTCCTCGCGCAGGCGGCGCTTCAGCGCAAGCACCTGCGGCGAGGTGGCGGCCGGTGCCCGGATCCAGTCCGGCTTCGGCACGCGCGCCCCCGACACGGCCGGCACCACCTTGACCGGGATGCGCGCGACCTTCTCGTGGCCGCGCTGAGGCTGATGCGGATCGCGCGCGGTCATGCCCGTGGCTCCGGCAAGATCCGCAGCAAGGCGGAGATGAGCCGCTCTGCCCAATCGGGCACATTGCCCGGCAGACCGAGGTCCCGGGTGCGCGTGACCGCGAGTCCGGGCATGCCGCAAGGATCGATGGCGTGGAAGGGCGCAAGGTCGTTCGCGACATTCAGCGCCAGGCCATGGAAGCTCAGCCCGGACTGTACCCGCAGGCCCAGCGCAGCGATCTTGGCCTCGCCCACGTAGACACCGGGCGCGCCCGCGCGTCGACCGGCGTTCACCCCGGTCAGCGCCAGCGCATCGATGACGGCCTGTTCGAGCACCGTCACCAGTCCGCGCACCGTGAGACCGCGCCGCCGCAGATCGAGCAGCGGGTAGAGCACGACCTGACCCGGGCCGTGCCAGGTGACCTGGCCACCGCGGTCAGTCTGGACGACGGGTGTGTCGCCGGTCTGGTGGAGGTGCCCACGCGCACCCTGCAAACCCAGCGTGTAGACGGGCTCGTGTTCCAGCCACCAGATCTCGTCGGGGGTACCGGCCCGGTGGTCCCGCACCCAAGCGTGCATCGCCGCGAGCACGGGGCCATACGGTGCCAGCCCAAGCGAACGCACGCGCACCTGCGGGTGATCGGCAAGTGCAGCTTGCACCAGCCCGCAGGCCAGGGCCTGCGTCGGACAGAGGTGGGGGTTGTTCACGCGCTTCGAAACAGCACGGCTCAAAGCAGCACCGAAACCATGGGGTCGGCCTTCAGCGTGAGATAGATGACATCGAGTTGAGCCTGGCTGTCGGCATCGATGATTACGGTCACCGAAATGAAGCGCCCGGAACGCGAGGGTGTCTCACGGATATCTTCATCCTTGAGGCCCGGTGCGTGCTCGCGCACGAGAGTGACCACCCGCTCGCGGAAACCATCCGCAGCACTACCCACCACTTTCAACGGGAAGCGGCAGGGGAACTGCA
>DNIF01000154.1 GCA_003485715.1 Gammaproteobacteria bacterium | reverse complement strand
GTGAGAAGCAGATCGAACTCGACCGGCGCCTCATCGCCCGTCGCATCGATCGGCTGGGCAAACGCCTCGAGGAGGTGCGCCGTCGCCGGGCCGAGGGCCGACGCGCTCGGCTGCGTGCCGAACTGCCCGTGGTGGCGCTGGTGGGTTATACGAACGCGGGCAAGAGCTCCTTGTTCAACGCCTTGACCGGCGCCTTCTCGTTGGCCATGGATCAGCTCTTCGCCACGCTCGATCCACGCCTGCGGCATCGTCAGGTACCCGGCATCGGGACAGTGGTCTTCGGCGACACGGTAGGTTTCATTCGCCATTTGCCGCACGCACTCGTCGCGGCCTTCCGTGCCACCCTCGAGGAGGCGGCCCATGCCAGCCTGCTGCTGCACGTCATCGATCGTTCCGATCCGGAATGGGAGGACAAGCGCGCTCAGGTACTCGAGGTGCTCGAGTCCATCGATGCGGCGGAGGTGCCGCTGCTCGAGGTAATGAACAAGATCGACCAGGTTCCCGAACTCGCGCCGCATCTCGTGCGTGATGAGGAGGGAAACCCTGTGCGGGTTCACGTGTCTGCGCTCGAGGGTGAGGGTTTGTCTCTCCTGGCCACGGCGGTCAGTGAGCGCCTGGCGGGGGGGCAACCCCAAGAGCACCGCCTGCATCTTCCCGCAGCTGCCGGGCGCCTGCGATCCCGTTTGTACGCGCTGGGTGTGGTGCGGCATGAGGCGCAGGAGGAGGATGGCAGCGTGCTCGACGTGGCCCTGGACACGACCCGCCTGGAGCGTCTGCTGGCGCGGGAGGGTTTCGATCGTGCGACCCTGGAGCGACCCGCGCCGCACGCGCAGGCTGTGGGCGACTGACCCGCAGATACCAGTACCGCTGTTGCCGGTCTTCCGGGCCGGCCGGTAACATGATGGGCTGTGCAGGGCCCGGCAGTCCGTCGGGATCGTCGGTGCCGGCCCGGGCTGGCACCAGACCTAAATGTTGCACTGAAGGAAATCCTCTCGACATGGCATGGAATGAACCAAGCGGACGCGACCCCTGGGGGCGACGGCCCAACGATGGACCGCCCGAGCTCGACGAGGTCTACCGGCGCTTGCTGGCCGGTCTGCGCAGCCTGTTCGGTGGCGGCCAAACCGGTGGTGGGCAGGGAGGGTCTGGACAGTCCGAACGGGGCTCGGCTGCCGGCCTGCTGTGGGTCGTTGCGGCGGTGGCGCTGGTCCTGCTGGCAGGCGAGGTGTTCAAGTTCGTGGAGCCCGCAGAGCGCGGTGTGGTGTTGCGCTTCGGTAGCCCGGTGGCCGTTCTCGAACCTGGGGTGCATCTGCGCTGGCCGCGACCCATCGAGTTCGTGGAGGTGGAGAACGTCGATCAAGTGCGTTCCATCACCCACCACGCAGCGATGCTCACCCAGGACGAAAACATCGTCGAGGTCGACATGGCCGTGCAGTACAAGGTGGCATCCGTCGAGGCCTTCCTCTTCAACGTACGTGGCCCGGATGCCACGCTGCGGCAGGCGTCGGAGACGGCCATCCGCGAGGTGATCGGCACCAATGTGATGGACTTCGTGCTCACCGAGGGCCGCAGCGAGGTCTCGGTGCGCACCGCCGAGACCATCCAGACCCTGGTCGACCAGTACGGCGCGGGGCTGATGGTCGACAGCGTCAACATCCTCAGTGCCAAGCCGCCCGAGCAGGTCAAGAGCGCCTTCGACGATGCCATCAAGGCCCGTGAGGACGAGCAGCGACTCATCAACGAGGCAGAGGCCTACCGCAAGGAAGTGGTGCCGAAGGCGCAGGGTGCTGCAGCGCGCCTGGTGGAGGAGGGGACCGCCTATCGGGAGGCCGCCATCTCGCGTGCCCGTGGTGAGGCCTCGCGTTTCACTCAATTGCTCGGCGCCTACCGCGAAGACCCGGATCTCACGCGGCAGCGTCTGCACATCGACACCATGGAACACGTGTTGGCGCGCTCCAGCAAGCTGCTGATGGATTCGTCCGCGCAGGGTAGCCAGAACGTGATGCTGCTGCCTCTGGAAGCCCTCCTGGGCGGGCGCAATCCCGTCCAGGCGACGCCCCCGCTCGAGACCGCTGTCACTGCTGCACCGGGGGGAGGGGCAACCGAAGCATCGGCAGTCAATCCGGCCGCGGGCGCCAACGTGGGCACCAATGCGGCCCCTGCAGACACGGCGCGCAACCGTTCACGCGAGAGGGATCGCCCATGAACATCCTCAGGGCCTGGTTGCCCGGGATCCTCGTCGTACTGGTGCTCGTGGGCTTCGACGTCTTCTTCACCGTCGACCAGCGCGAGCACGCCATCCTCGTGCGGCTCTCCGAGATCAAGTACACCGACTATCAGCCCGGGCTGCACTTCAAGCTGCCCTTCATCGACACGGTGCACAAGTTCGATCGGCGCCTGCTCAATATCGACTCCGAGCCGGAGCGTTTCCTGACATCCGAAAAGAAGGATGTCATCGTCGATTCCTTCGTGCGCTGGCGCATTCAGGATCCCCCCCGCTTCTTCGTTGCCACTCGCGGGGATGAAGGCCGCGCCGGGGAACTGATCTTCCAGAAGGTGAATGCTGCGCTGCGCGAGGAGTTCGCCCGCAGAACAGTGAAGGACGTGGTCTCCGGCGAGCGCGGGGCACTGATGCAGGCGGTCTCGCGGATGGCGGATGAGAAGGTGCGCGAACTCGGTGTCACGATCACGGATGTGCGCGTGAAGCGCATCGACCTCCCTGCCGAGGTCTCCAACAGCGTCTACCTGCGCATGCGTGCCGAGCGTGAAAGGGTCGCGCGCGACCTGCGCTCCAAAGGTGCTGAAGCCGCCGAACGGATCCGCGCGAGCGCCGACCGCGAGCGCTCGGTGAAGCTCGCTGAGGCCTACCGGGAGGCCGAGACCCTGCGTGGCGAGGGCGACGCCGCCGCCGCTCGGGTCTATGCCGAGGCTTATGCGGCGGACCGCGAGTTCTACTCGCTCTACCGCACATTGTCGGCCTATCGCGAGAGCTTCCGCGGTGAGCGCGACATCCTGCTGCTCGACTCCGGGTCGCCATTCTTCCGCTACCTCGACGGGCCAGAAGGCCGCTGATGGCGTGCCCCTGACAACGCGGCACCGGCGCACGACGCATGACCCGCTCTCACTGGCAACTCCCGGAGGGCGTCGAAGTCGCCCTGCCCGAGGCGGCTGCACGACTCGAACTCGCGCGTCGTCGGCTGCTCGATCTGTTCAGCGGCTGGGGCTATCGGCTGGTAATGCCGCCGATCGTCGATCAACTCGAATCCCTGCTGACCGGGGTCGGCAACGATCTGGAGCGCAACACCTTCAAGCTGGTGGACCCGCTCACCGGGCATCTGCTCGGGGTGCGTGCCGACATGACACCCCAGGTCGCGCGCATGGACGCCCATCAACTCGCGGTGGAGGGGCCCTCCCGGCTTTGCTACCTCGGCAGTGTGCTCACGGTGCATCGCGATGGTCTGTGTGGCAGCCGCAACCCGCTTCAGGTCGGCGCGGAGCTCTATGGCTCGGCGGATGTCGCGGCCGACCTGGAGGTGCTCTCGCTCATGGTGGCTGCGCTCGACGCAGCAGGCGTCACCCAGCCCTGTGTCGATCTTGGCCATATGGGGATCTTCCACTCCCTTGTCGAGGCTCTCGGTCTGGATTCCGGGACGGCTGCCGAGGTCTTCGGCGATCTCCAGCGCAAGGCACTGCCCGCGCTCCTTGCCCGGGCCGATGGTTGGTCGCAACCGGCCCGTGCCCGTCGCTGGCTGACCGACTGGGTGCGTCTCTCAGGTGATGCTTCGGTGCTGGTTGAGGCCCGCAGCCGCTTTGCCGACGCCGGTTCGGGTGTACTCCTGGCGCTCGATACCCTCGCTGCGCTCGTCGCAGGATTGCGCGCGCGCTGCCCGAAAGTGGAAATCCACATCGATCTGGCCGATCTGCGTGGTTATCACTACCACACGGGTGTCATCTTCTCGGCCTACGCCCGCGGCTACGGCCAGAGCCTGGCGCGCGGTGGCCGCTATGATGACATCGGGCGGTTCTTCGGCCGGGCGCGCCCGGCGACCGGTTTCAGTCTCGACCTCAAGGCCATCGCCGATGGCTTCGTCCTGCCGGTGCCAAGGCCGGCGATCCTTGCCCCGGCCGGGGAGGACCCAGCGCTGGAGGCCCTGGTCGCCGCCCTGCGGGCTGCGGGCGAGACGGTCATCCGGCAACTTCCCGGGCCGTCCGGCGATTGCCCCGAACGGTATGCGCGTAGCATCGTGCGCACGGGTCAGGGCTGGGCCGTCCAGGAGGGCGCAGAGGATGTGCAACCGGTCTGACTGCGCCGGCCCCGCGCGTTCACGCGGGCCGCGTCTGCTGCTGGAGTGTTGCACTCGCTCGCCGCCTCCGACCTCGGCACACCACACATCATCCGCTGCCGGCCACATGCCGGCAGCAACCTCCCGGGAGTGAGTCATTGGCCAGTAACGTCGTCATCGTCGGCACCCAGTGGGGTGACGAGGGCAAGGGTAAGGTGGTGGACCTGCTCACCGAGAAGGTGAGCGTGGTCGCACGCTTCCAGGGCGGGCACAACGCCGGCCATACGGTCGTGATCGATGGTCGCAAGACCGTTCTGCATCTGCTGCCTTCCGGCATCCTGCGCGCAGGCGTGCAATGCCTCATCGGCAACGGTGTGGTGGTGTCGTTGGCCGCGCTCACCGAGGAACTCGACACGGTCGAGGCCGCTGGCATCGTGACCGCCGGGCGGCTCATGCTGTCCGATGCGGCCGTACTCATCCTGCCCTACCACGTGAGTCTCGATCAGGCCCGCGAGCGGGCGCGGGGTGCCGCCGCCATCGGGACCACGGGCCGCGGCATCGGGCCCGCCTACGAGGACAAGGTCGCTCGACGTGCCCTGCGGGTCGGCGATCTGCTGCACCGGGAACGCTTTGCGGCCAAGTTGGGCGAGGTGCTCGACTTCCACAACTTCGTATTGCAGCACTATTACCGTCAGCCGGCCCACGACTTCCAGCAGATCCTCGACGAGCAGCTCGCCTACGTGGAGCGCATCGCGCCGCTGGTGGGCGATGTGACCGCGGCGATCGGCGCAGCGCAGGCAAGCGGTCAATCCGTGCTCTTCGAGGGTGCGCAAGGCACGCTGCTCGACGTCGATCATGGCACTTACCCGTACGTGACCTCGAGCAACACCACCGCGGGCGGTGCCGCGACGGGTACCGGCATCGGCCCCTGTGCCTTCGATTACGTGCTCGGGATCACCAAGGCCTATACCACTCGGGTCGGTTCGGGTCCGTTCCCGACCGAGCTCTTCGACGATCTGGGCGAGCATCTCGCTACCCGAGGGCACGAGTTCGGTGCCACTACGGGCCGCCCCCGGCGCTGTGGCTGGTTCGACGCCGTGGCCCTGCGGCGCTCACGTCAGCTCAATAGCCTCACCGGCCTCTGCATCACCAAGCTCGATGTGCTCGATGGTCTCGACACCCTGCGCATCTGCACCGGTTACCGGCAGGGCACGGTCATCCGCGAACTCCCCCCGGCAGGGGCCGAGGCCTATGCGGAATGCGAGCCGGTGTACGAGGAGTGGCCGGGCTGGCAGGAGAGCACTCTCGGTGTGCGCGAGTATGCCCGGCTGCCTGAGGCGGCCCGGCGCTATCTGGAGCGGCTCGCCGAAGTGGTAGGCGTGCCCGTGGATATCGTCTCCACCGGCCCGGATCGGGCCGACACCATCATCCTCAGGCATCCGTTCAAGTGACCTGCTGCCGGGGGGGGCCGTGCCCCTTTCAGCGGATCTCTGCCGCGCTGCCCTCCCGGAGCCCAAAAAACGACGAGGCGCCCACTGGGCGCCTCGTGTATTCACTGCCTTGTTTGGTGCCGAGAAGAGGACTCGAACCTCCACGGGTCTCCCCGCCAGTACCTGAAACTGGTGCGTCTACCAATTCCGCCACCTCGGCCAAGGGCGCGGAAGGTAGCGGAGCCCGTCCGGGCCTGTCAATTCGCGCCTGCATCGAGGCCCGCCTCACCACCCCGAGTTCCCTCTGGATGAAACTGAATCTGCCTTCACGCCGTTGTCCCCGCGCGGGTCCGTCGTCATTCCCGCACTCTGGGACCGGACCCTCACTCCAACCCCACCTCCGGGCGGAGAGGGGCTTTGTGTCGCCACCACTCGAGAGAAATTCATGCGCGGGGTGACGCCAATGCGCCACACCCGCGCCCACACGCATGATGGGGCCAGGCCCCAGGAGACAGCACCATGAGCAAATCCTCTGACGGCGAACCGGAAGCAGCGCCACGCGCTCGCCGTTCGCGCGCGCGGCGCAAGGACCAGGCGGAGGCGCAAACCGCAGTCGCCGAAGCGCCGGCATCCCCAGACCCGATTGCAGCCCCAGTCCCAGACCCACACGCCGAGCGCGAGGCCAGCCGCTACGCGAATCCCATCGCCTCGCGAGAGGCGATCCTGACCTTGCTCGACGCCGCCGACGGCCCGCTGACCTTTGCCGCCATCGCGGCGGCCGTCGGTGTCAGTCCGGCGGATGAGACGCAGGTCGAGGCGCTGCGCCGCCGTCTGCGCGCCATGGAACGGGATGGTCAGTTGCTCTGCAATCGCCGCGGTGGCTATGCCCCCGTCGAGCGCATCGAACTCATCGCGGGCCGGGTCATCGGTCACCCGGACGGCTTCGGCTTTCTGGTTCCGGACAGTGGCGGGGACGACCTCTTCCTCGGCGCGCGCGAGATGCGTCGCGTGCTGCATGGGGATCGCGTGCTGGCCCGCCAGTCTGGTGTGGATCGGCGTGGTCGTCCGGAGGGGATGGTGGTCGAGGTGCTGGAGCGTGCGAACCTGGAGGTGGTCGGGCGCTATCTGGAGGAGTCCGGGATTGGCGTGGTGGTGCCGGACAACCGGCGCATCCATCAGGACGTGCTCATCCCGCGCGAAGGTACGGGCGGCGCGCGACCGGGACAGATCGTGGTGGCGGAGATCGTCGAACAGCCCGACCTCCATCGCCAGCCGATCGGTCGCATCCGCGAGGTCCTTGGTGACTATCGCGCGCCCGGCCTCGAGGTCGAGATCGCCATCCGTTCCCATGGCCTGCCGCATGTGTTCCCGGACGAGGTGATCGCGGCGGCGGAGGCCTTCGGTGAGTCCGTGCCGGCCACCGCCAAGCGTGGCCGACTCGATGTGCGCGACCTGCCCCTCGTCACCATCGACGGTGAGGACGCCCGTGATTTCGATGACGCCGTCTACGCCGAACGCGATGGGCGTGGTTGGCGCCTGCTGGTGGCCATCGCCGATGTCTCCTGGTACGTGCGCCCTGAGGACGCCCTGGACGCGGAGGCCGCCGAGCGAGGCACTTCGGTGTACTTCCCCGACCGGGCCATCCCGATGCTGCCCGAGGCGCTCTCGAACGGCCTGTGTTCCCTGAACCCCGAGGTCGATCGCCTCGCCCTGTTGTGCGAGATGCATGTCACGGCACGTGGACGGGTGAAGTCGGCGACCTTCCACGAGGCGGTGATCCGCTCTGCCGCCCGCCTCACCTATACCGAGGTCGCGGCCATCCTCGGCGGTGACGCAGAGCGTCGCAGCGCCCGCTCACCCCTCGTACCACCGCTGGAGAATCTGCACGCGGTCTATCGTCTGCTGGTCGCGCGCCGTGCCGAGCGCGGGGCCATCGACTTCGAGACGGTGGAGACGCGGGTGGTGTTCGGCAGCGAGGGGCGGATTGACCGCATCGAGGCCCGCGAGCGCAACGTCGCCCATCGCATCATCGAGGAGTGCATGCTGGCGGCGAACGTGGCGGCCGCGGAGGCCCTGCAGGCCAGTGATCTGCCGGCCGTCTATCGTGTGCACGAGAAGCCCTCGGCCGAGCGGGTCGAAGACCTGCGACGGGTCCTCGGGGAACTGGGTCTGCACCTGCCCGGTGGGGAAGTGCCGAAACCCGCCGATTACGCGCAACTGCTCGCCCAGGTGCGCGAGCGGGACGATGCCGACTTCGTGCAGACACTGCTGCTGCGCAGCCTGCGACTGGCGGTTTACCAACCGCAGAACGGGGGGCATTTTGGCCTCGCCTACGATGCTTACACGCACTTCACCTCACCCATCCGGCGCTATCCGGATCTGCTGGTCCATCGGGCACTGAAACAGATCCTCGCGCCGAAACGACGGGGTGGTTACCCCTACACCCCGGCCGACCTCGATCGCCTGGCAGAGCACGCCTCGATGACCGAGCGGCGGGCCGACGAGGCCAGCCGTGATGCACTGGCCTGGCTCAAGTGCGAGTTCATGCAGTCGCGGGTGGGCGAGGTGTTCGCGGGCCGGGTCACCGGGGTGACCGGTTTCGGCCTGTTCGTCACCCTCGATGAACTGCACGTGGAAGGCCTGGTGCACATCACCGGTCTCGGTTCCGATTACTACCGGCACGACGCCGGTGGCCATCGGCTGGTCGGGGAACGCAGCGGTCGCGTCTTCCGGCTGTCCATGCCGTTGACGGTCCAGGTGGCGCGGGTAGACCTCGACGAACGACGCATCGACTTCGAACTCGCCGGTCTGCCGGAGCCGGAAGGGCGCGCGGCCGGGCGACGTCGGCGTCGACACTGAGGCTCGCGAGCCCCACGGCCCGCCCACGACGCCCGCAGCATGTCACTCCCGCACGCCTTCATCGCCGGTATCCACGCCGTGCGCCACTTCCTCGAACGGGCGCCGGATCGGGCGCTGGTGCTCTATCTCGCGCGCGATCTGCGCGCGGGTGAATCCGCACGCGTGCGCGAACTCGCGGCCGACGCCGGTGTGGCCATCGAGCACGTGGGCTCAGCGGTGCTGGACGAACGGGTACCGGGCGTGCGCCACCAGGGCATGGTGCTGAAGGCGCGCGAGGCCCCGGCGCTCGGCGAGAAGGACCTCGAGGCACTGGTTCGCGCCAGCCCTGTCCCGCCGCTGCTGCTCATCCTGGATGGCGTGGAAGATCCGCACAACCTCGGTGCCGTCCTGCGCAGCAGTGACGCCGCCGGGGTCACGGCGGTGGTGATCCCGAAGGACCGTGCCGCGCCGCTCACGCCGGTGGTGCGCAAGGTGGCCTCGGGCGCGGCCGAGTCCGTGCCGCTCGTCAGCGTGACCAATCTCGCCCGCTGCCTGAAACAGTTGCAGGAGCTGGGCGTCTGGACGGTGGGCCTGGATGAATCCGCGTCGGTGTCGCTGTTCGACACCGACCTCACCGGTGGCATCGCGATCGTGCTGGGTGCCGAGGGCACGGGGCTGCGTCGCCTCACCCGGGAACACTGCGACTACCTCGTGGGCCTGCCCATGAGCGGGGTGGTCGAGAGCCTGAATGTGTCCGTCACCGCCGGGATCTGCCTCTTCGAGGCGGTACGACAGCGACGGGCGCGAATCGACTAAGGACTACTCGCTTTCGCGGCCGCCTCGGCAGACGAGTAGTAGAGATCGTCTGCGGATGGGGTGTCGTCGTTGGCCAGAAACCCATCAGGGCCGGCGGTGTAGACGAAGTAGTGACGGCCCTCGTCCACAGTGGCGTAGCCGAAGCGCTCGCCACTCCAGGGGTCCATCGGTGCCGCCTCGAGGGAGCGCTCCTGTTCCCATAGCGCGTAGAGCTCCTGCTGATCCACCGGCAGCAGCCCCTGGTGCCGCGCGCGATAGCCTTCCACCACGCTCACGAGTTTGAGGATGGCGTCGGTTGCGGTGCGCTCGGCCTCTCCCGGAGACGCCGCCCCGGCAGCGCTCGAGCCCTCCGCATAGGCCATGTCCTGACCTGCCCCCTGCCTGGCCGGGTCGAACTGCTCGAAGTAAGTCGCGATTGCGGGGCCGAGGTACGGCATTGCCACCGCAACAACGAGGGTCGGCAGCAGCACGGCGGACAACAGAACGGCCCAGGCGGCGAACGCCGACGGCCAGTAATTCACCGAATGCGTCTCGAGCCCGGCGTCGAGCGCCGCCAGTCGTGCCGGGATGGGCGGGTGAGTCGACATCCAGTGCGCGATGCGCATCAGTGGTCCGTGCAGATCCCGTTGCTGATCGACCAGGGCGCGTCGATCGACCTGCGCGGCCAGCCGGCCACCCGCAGCGAGGACCACGAGGCCGTCGAGCGCCCGCGCACGGTCCGCGGCCACCGAGATCCCATAGCGATCGGCGGTGTACTCACAGGCCCGTGAGTAGGCCGCGCCGAGGAAGGGCAGCAGATGACCGGGCAGCAGCAGCCAGTTGAAGGCGAGGTGCCCGGCGCGCAGGTGGCCGAGCTCGTGGGCGACGATGAAATCGATGGCCTCGTCGTTGCCCTCGCAGGCCTCGATGAGATCGGAGTAGAGCACGATGAAATTCCGCCCCAGCATCCGTGCTGCCATCGCGTTGAGTGTGCCACCCGCCTGCACGACATAGGCGTCCGGTGTCTCCCGAAAGCCGAGGTCGGCCGCGATGCGTACCACCCGGCGATGGATGTCCGGCAACTGGCTCGGCCCGAGTTTCACCCCATTGCCGCGGATGAAGGCCACGAACAACAAGTTGACCGACGAAGAATGCGAGGCCGAGGATCACGGCGTAGACGAGGCCGATGATGGTCACCGCGAGCAGCACCCACACCGCCAGCGCGGCGATGAGCAGCAGCGGGAAGAGCCAATGCTCGTTGGGGTGACGCCGTACCGGCGCCCGCGCGCGACTTGCATCCGTTGCCAGCGTGTTCATGACGGTCCTCCTCGGTTGTTGGACTAACCGGGGCGAAGGTCTCTTGCGTGCGACCCGTGCCCCGAGGCTTGAGAGGCGTGATCCTGACGCTGGCACAGGGGCGTGCGGAGGAAACTAACGGAACACGAGTATGCGCTAATCGGCAGCGACGACCACATACTGACCGACTCAGGCTAGCGCATACCCTCAAGGCGGGGCCACTCGGTCGGCGGCAGCGCCGGCCCGGGCCACGCCTCCAGTATCAGCTCGATCAGGGCGGGATTATGCGCCAACTCATGCTCGGAGATGGACGCAGACCTGATGGCCGCCGAGTAGCGCTCGCCGGCCTGCAAAAAACCGGCCCAGGTAGCGCAGCGACCAATAGATGTGCGCTCAAAAGCCATGTCTTCGATGGCGCCTAGCGCATCGTAGCGCCGGCGGAGTTCCGCGAGGGGTAGCGCGGGGCGTTTGGCCATGACACGGCTCCAGCAGGTAGGCGCCAAGGCACCCGGATATCTGGGACGGCGTTGCGCGGATGTTACTCCTCGAATGTGACAACTGCGTTACCGACCCCAGGACACAGCCCGACCGGAACTCCACCGGGCCCGAGGGGACATTTCCACTTTGCAGAAAGGGGACATTACGACTTGGGCGCTACACAAGGCCAAGGTGGGCCTTGCCCCCGCGAGCTTCGCTCCGTATTCTCCCGCCCTTCGTTTCCGGCCATTGCGGCGCGCGTTGCGCGTCTGTCCGGCCGCAACCGTCCGTCTCTGGCGGCCGGCCCCTTGCCACACCACACACGATGGGTGGCTTCATCCGTGAGGGTCAACATGCGTCACTATGAAATCGTCTTTCTGGTCCATC
>DNIF01000155.1 GCA_003485715.1 Gammaproteobacteria bacterium | reverse complement strand
CCCGCAGCAGGTGGTCGGCCGTCTGGGGGCCGATGTGCTGCGGCTGTGGGTCGCCTCCACCGACTATCGTGGCGAAATGGCGGTCGGGGATCAGATCCTCGAGCGGACGGCGGATGCATATCGCCGGATCCGCAACACCATCCGCTTCATGCTCGGCAATCTCGCTGGTTTCGATCCCGAAACCGACTGCGTCGTGCCCGAACGGATGCTGAATCTCGATCGCTGGTTGCTGGCACGTGCCTCTTCCTTGCAGCGGCAAGTGCGGGAGGCCTACGAACACCATCAGTTCCACTCCGTGGTTTCCGCCCTGCACAGCTTCTGCTCGGTGGAACTGGGTGCCTTCTATCTCGACATCATCAAGGACCGGCAGTACACGACACCCGCAGCCGGGCTGCCGCGTCGCTCGGCGCAGACGGCGCTGTATCACACGCTGCAGGCCCTGCTGCGCTGGATCGCGCCCGTGTTGTCCTTCACCGCCGACGAGGCCTGGGCACACGTCCCCGGTGCGGTCGGCGATTCCGTGCTGCTCGAGACTTGGTACGAGGGCCTCTGCGACGCGGATGACCGTCCGCTGGCACGCCCGGACTACTGGGAGCGGGTTCAGTTGGTGCGTTCCGCGGTGGCGCGTGAGGTTGAGCGTCAACGCAACGCGGGGGTCATTGGTGGCTCGCTCGAGGCCGTGCTGGAGCTCGCCGCCGACGATCAGTGGTTCCCCTTGCTGGCGCCGCTAGGGGACGAGCTGCGCTTCGTGTTCATCACCTCCGAGGCCCGGCTTGTCTCATCGGCGACCCGAGGCGCCGGGGCGGTGGCAACGGATCTGCCGGGCCTCTGGGTGGAGGTGAAGGCGGCGAGTGCACCCAAGTGTGCGCGCTGCTGGCATCGGCGTGAGGATGTGGGGGCGCATACCGCGCATCCCGGCCTCTGTGGCCGCTGTATCGAGAATGTCGATGGTCCCGGCGAGGTGCGGCTGCATGCCTGAGTCGAGCGGGTCGCTGCCCAATGTCAGCCCTGCCGGCGGTCCTGCCGCCCCGGCGCGTGGGTGCGGGTTGCACTGGGGCCTCTGGGTATTGCTGCTCGTGGTTGCAGATCAGGCGCTGAAGCAATGGGTGGCCGTCGCCCTGGAACTGGGTGAGCGCATCCGACTTCTGCCGGGGTTCTATATCACCCGTGCCCACAACACCGGTGCGGCCTTCAGCCTGCTGCATGACAGCGGAGGCTGGCAGCGCTGGTTCTTCGTGCTGCTCGCCATCGGGGTGTCCGGTGCCATCGTCTGGTGGCTGCGCACTCGCCCCGGCGCCCCGTATCTGCTGCGTGCCGGGCTGATATTCATCCTGGCGGGGGCGCTGGGTAACCTCATCGATCGCATCGGCTGGGGCTATGTCATCGACTTCGTGCTCATCTATCTCGGCACCTGGCCCTTCCCGGCCTTCAACCTGGCGGATTCCGCCATCACCGTCGGTGCGGTGCTCGTGGTGCTGGACGGCCTGTTCCCAGTTCAGCGCCCGCTTCGTTGACACCCCCCGGCGGTGCTGGCTACCGTCGCGGGCAACTCCTCACAGACTCCGGAGTACTGCGCCATCATGGATATCCTGCTCGCCAATCCACGCGGTTTCTGCGCCGGCGTGGACCGCGCCATCGGCATCGTCGAACGCGCGCTGGAACTCTTCGGTGCACCGGTGTACGTCCGTCACGAGGTGGTGCACAACCGCTACGTGGTCGACGGGCTGCGCCAGCAGGGCGCTGTCTTCGTACAGGAACTCGATGAAGTCCCCGATGGCACCACGGTCATCTTCAGCGCGCACGGTGTGGCGCGCGCCGTGCGTGAGGAGGCCGCCCGGCGCGGGCTCAGGGTCTTCGATGCCATCTGCCCACTGGTCACCAAGGTGCACATGGAGGTCCATCACTACGAGCAGGAGGGCCGCGAGTGCATTCTCATCGGCCACGCCGGACATCCGGAGGTGGAAGGTACGCTCGGTCAGTATCGGGCCCTGGGCGGTCGTCAGGGGGGCATGTATCTTGTCGAGTCAGTTGAGGATGTCGAGCGACTCGTGGTGCGCAATCCGGAGTTTCTCGCCTTCGTCACCCAGACCACGCTGTCCATGGACGACACCGCACTGGTCATCGATGCGCTTCGTCGCCGCTTCCCGGGCATCGTTGGCCCGAAGAAGGAGGACATCTGCTACGCCACACAGAATCGGCAGGACGCGGTCAAACGTCTGGTGAAGCGGTGCGATCTGATGCTGGTCGTGGGCTCGCGCACCAGTTCGAACTCTACTCGGCTGAAAGAGATCGCCGAGAAGCACGGCATCGCCGCCCATCTCATCGACGGTGCCGACGAGATTCGTCAGGAGTGGCTGGCGGGCGTAAAAACGGTTGGTGTGACCGCCGGGGCGTCGGCGCCCGAGATCCTGGTCGAGCAGGTAGTCGCACGGCTCAGGGCCTGGGGCGGCGAGATGGTCACTGAGGCGGATGGGATCCGCGAGCAGGTGGTCTTCAGTCTGCCGCGCGAGCTGGCCCGTAGCTGAGGGTCTGCCACAGGCGTAGCGACTAACCCTCAGCCCGGAGGCCAGACCGACACGCCGCGAATCCGGGCTGAGGCTCAGCGTCCCCAGCACTCGTCGGGATCCGCAGCTGTCCCGGTAATCCTGCGCACCCCTTGCTCATCGAGGCTGAAGGCGTTGCAGCGCCTGTCATCAGTCTGGCCCAGTTCGGCCCGCGGTGTTGCGGTCAGCAGAAAGGAATTCACCCGCCCGCCCACGCCCGCGCCCACCCCGGCCGGAGCGTTCGGATTCGGCGTCTCCAGCGTGAGGCTATAGAGGTTGTTCTCCGAGCGGACGCTGCCATCCGCAGCCGGCGTGAAGCGCAGATCCGCAAGCGCTGCCGCATAACTGTTGTTGCTCGAGAAGAATCGCTCCTGGCGTGCCGCTGCATCGAGCAGCAGCGCGCGAGCCTCCGTGCGATTGGAGCGGATCACCTGGTCGCGGTAGGAGGGATAGGCGATCGCGGCCAGCAGCCCGATGATCGCGACCACGATCATCAGCTCGATGAGGGTAAAGCCACTGCCGTTCTCAGTTTTCGGACAGAGAAACCGGTTCCGCGCGTGGCAGGTAACGACTGGCATGTGCTGCTCCCGGGATCTCATTGGCGCTGGAACCAGTAGGTGGGCACCGGTCCGGCTACGCCGAGGTCCATGACGCGCGTGCCGGTGACGCTCTTGAGGGAATCGGTGTTGAGCAACGTGGTGCCGCCGGGGTTGCCCCGCAGCGGATTGCGGGTGCTGCGGTCACTACCGTCGAGCACGACGTTGGCATCGCCAGGGCCCGAACCCATACCGCCCAGAGGCGTCGGCGGATCGCCGAAGTCACCGATATTGGCGGCACCGGTGGAGAGGTTCAGCCCGTAGATGCGGGTGATCCCGACCTCCGCGCGGCAGTTCGCCGCGATGGAGTCAAAGGACGCCGGCGTGAAGGCGGTGAACAGCAGCGTGCCCAGACCGACGGCCGCCGGGTTCAACACCTTCTCGCCGTCGTGACTCAGGCCGTCAACGGTCTGCAGGGCTGGCATACGGATGAACCACCCCAGGCTTTCACGCAACTCCATCAGGGCGGCCGCCTCCGGGCTGTCCTGCGTCGGGGTCTGACCGTTGATGACGGATTGCAGGGGATTGCTGGTTACATCCACGAGCTCACCCGACCAATCGGCCCCGCCTGTGCCCCCGATGGGGCCGGTGGCCGTGCTGGGCACCGCCGGATCGATCTGCTGGCGCTCAGGGTAGCCGCTCGCGACGCCACTGGCGGTCGGCTCGAAGGGCCGCTCACGGAGATCGCGGAAGGCGTAGAAGTGATCTTCCGTGAGCATGTTGAGCGGATTGGCGCGCGAGCCGGTACCGAGCAGCACCAAGGTATGGCGCGGCGCCGCAGAAAAGACGGCATCCTGCTGACGCACGAGGGCGGGCGTGCTGTAGAACTTGCGGGTATCGAGGCCGTGGGCACCGGAGTCACCTGCCTCCGTGTTGACCGCCCTTTCCGCCGTGGTCTGCGGTTTGGCCACCGCAGCCAGTTGACCTACCGTCGCAACATTGCCTCCGGTGGCGTCGCGCGTGATCCCGGGATTGAGATCCACACGCCAGAGTTTGCCGCCGACATCACCGAAATAGAGGCGATCTACCTCGCGCAGGCCAGTGGAACTCATCGTCGCGATTGTGGAGGGGATGGGATGGTGCATGCCCGGGATTCGCAGATCGGCATTGGTGTTTGGACCACCTATCGCCGTCAGCCGCTGACCAGTCGTCGCGTCCACGATGTAGATGATGTTGCCCTTGGGGTCGAAGGCGTTGGCACTCTCTGCTGAGGGCAGGTCGATGAAGGCGCGATCGAAGCGCCGGTCATTACCGCCGCCGAAGATCGCCACCGTGCGCGAGTTAGGCTCATTGGCGAAGCGCACGCGTCGTACGACCGGTTCAGACCAGGTGAGACCCAGATCCGCGAACTCCATACCGGTATCACCTGGTGCCAGATCACCGGGGTTGGGAGAGCCATCGATCTTCCAGAGGAACTTCGGAGTGATCTCGGCGCTGACAAGGGTTGCCGAAGTCGAGTTTGGTGTGAAATCGATCGAAGGCGTGAGCTCAACGGCGTAGTAGCGATCACCGCCATCACGCTCACCGAAGATCACGCGCACGAAGTCGCCGCGCGACGGTTCGATGATCCCGACCGGTGGTGTATCCACGATCCAGACCGATGGCGTCGCATCCAGCCCGTAGATGTGCGCACCGTTGGTGTTGGCACGCCGCGCCGCCTGAATGGCAAGCTGCTCCGGGGGAATGAAGGCCCCGAGCTCGCGACCGGTCGAGGCATCCATCCAGCGCAATGCGCCATCGTTGGAAGCGGCAATGATCATCTGCACCGGAGCGGTCTCCGTTCCGCCGAGTGTGACCACCACCGGGCTCGCATGGAGCGGAGATCCAAAGGTGTGACGCATGTCAGTGGTGGAGCCGTCACTGTCCTCGTCACTGACGTCCCGACCGCGCACCCAATCGTAAAGGCCAGGTAGCGCAGGATCGGTTACCGCCAGGCCAACCAACTGGGCGTAGCGTGCACGCTGGTCTGGGGCCAGACCGCCGAGGGAGTTCGGGAGCAGATCCACCGGGACCCCGGCGCGGCTGCTCGCTACGTTGGCGTAGCTGCCGAGATAGGTGAAGACCCTGCGCAGGTCGGGCGATAGCGCCCTTTGAGCCTCCACCGCACCACCCGCAGCCAGCTTGCGGCCATCCGCCTGACCATCCACATCCCAGAAGGAACGTGCGGAATCCAGGAACTCGCCGGTGATCTGATCCACGGCGCGCTGGCCATCAATGCCCACGATGTCTTCGCCCGAAACGCGATAGCGCTTGATGTTGCCGCGCCAGGCAGAGGTGAGCGATGGTTCGAACATCGAGAAATAGACATCTTCCAAGTTGCGCAACCGATTGAAGGTATTCACCGATGTTGCCGGTGCCGTGAAGGTCGTGGGCTGATTGTCGATGCCTTCGACGATATCGTTGAAGACCGCGAGGAGTTCGTCTGCGGTGTTCGCAGAGTGGTAGGTCCCTTCACCGTTGACTGCCACGTCCTGCAGGAATTGATGGCCGATCCCCGCCGCGAGATTGAAGGCTACGGTGTGGGTGACCACGCGCTGGTGCGCGGGGTTGACGACATCACCGCTCGAGGCCGGTGGATGGGCCAGGCGATGGGCGATGTCGCGTCCGCAGAGTTCGTTGGTATTGGTGCCCAGATTGCGGGTGAGGGTTACGCCGGGGCCCTGCCCATCCGGATTGTTGAGGGTGGTCTGACAGTTGGCACCGACGAAGTCGCGTGCGAGCGAACGCCCGTGATCGGTACTGTTCTCCTCATGATTGTGGTTGGCCTCGCCGTCGGTGAGCAGCACGAAGTGGTTCGGGCTGCACTCCGTGGTGATGGGAGAACGGTAGACGGCATCGCCGGTGATGGCGGTGCAGGGTGTCCGGCCCGGGCCGGAACCGCAGTTTGCGGGTATCCGCGCACCGCCGGCGTAGGACTGCGGGTGGCTCAGTGATTTGAGCGATGGGTTGGTGTGGCCGAGCCCGCGGCCATGGCGCACATCCAGGCCGTGGAGGTAGCGTGCGGCCTCGAGCTGGGTGCCGACGAGTGGCGTCCAGCCCTCGGCGGTCAGCGCCTCCACGGCGGCCAGCATCTCGTCGCGGTTGGTCCGGCGGCTCGCCACCTGACTCAGGTCGAGGCGTACGGAAAGCAACGGTGCCTCAGTCACGCGGGTGTCGGCACTGTGTACCTCGATCCGATTACTCGGGTTGCGCGTGTCGTTCTGGATGAGCAGCGCTAGCGCGTTGCCGGACTGCCAACCCCCACGGTTGACGATCTGCTGTACCAGCGGGGCGAGGCCGGTGATCCGGTACTGGCTGCTGTCTGAATTGAGCGTCAGGGTCAGGTTCGATGAAGTGCGCGGCCGCCCGCTTACGGCACCGGAACCGGAGTTGAAGCCGGGGGCCGTGTCCGCATTCTGGCCCCAGATCCGCAGCGCGGACGCCCCGGCGTTGGTGCCTGTGGCCCGCATCGTGAGGGCGGCGTCGATGACGCGGGCCCCGCGAGGAATGCCGACTGACTGGAAACGGATGCCGGACCACTGGGTGTGTGGGCCGGACACGACGAGCGATCCGCTGACGTTGGTGCGAGCGCTCTCACTCCAGGCATCGTCGAGCATGACGGCCGGTCGCGCCGTGACGACCCTGATCATGCAGCCCGCGTCGGGGACACTGGCGAGGGTGCTCGAGTCGAATTCCACCTCGAGCCGGGGACTGCGAGCACCATCCTCGGCCGAGTACACCATGCGTTGCCCGTGACCAAGTACGTGACGGAACTGCAGTGACAGTGCGTTGCCGCCGCAATAGCCATCCTGATTGACCAACTCCTGGACGACGTTGGAGATGTCTGGCGTGGAGTAGGTGAGATCCGGGGTGACAGCGGGGATATCCCACGCAGGAATGCTTGCGGAGGTCAGTGGGCGTGAACTGACGCGACCGGGCGAGGTGGTTGCGGGTGTGCAGCCATCAGCAGCGGAGGGCGGCGTGCTTCCGGTATCGGCGAAGGGGCAGGCATTGCCGGTCTTCTCCCCATGGATGGCGACATTCACCGGAGTGCTCAGCGCGATGGGATTGATGAGGTTATCCGGCAGGCCGGTGGAGCGACGACCGTCCGTATGCGGATGCGGTGCAGCGGTGAACACAACGCGTGCAGCACGGATCTGGGCCCCTTTGGGGATGTCGACGACCGGGAAGCGGATGCCGACGTTCTGGCTGGAGGCAACACCGACCTGCAGGGTGATCTGATCCTGGACGGGGTTGGAGTTGATCCGGCGCGGTGAACGCTGCACGGTGGCACCGCGCGAATAGGCCTCGCCACTCGCCGCGGAGACATGCGAGGCCGGGCTGGTGAAGGCATAGAGCGTGAGCGGGCTGCTTGCGAGATTCCAGCCCGGGGTGCTCATGACATCCCGGAAGAGTGGCAGCAGCTCTGGCGAATGATAGGTCTGGCGGTTGGCAAAGGCCGGAGGATTTGACCACGGCACGAGTCGATCCGTCAGAGGGCGGCTCGCGGGATCGAAGGCCGCCACACCGTTGAAGGGCGGCGAGGCAGCGCTGCGCTCCCCTTGAAAGTGGATCACACCACTGCCACCGGATTGGTCGCTGGCGGCGGTGAAGCGGAGTGTCACACTGGCCAGCCGCGCCAGCTCAGCCGTGGTCAGGCGGCTGGCGAGACCGGCGAAGCGCACGCCGTTGCGCTGAGCGTCATTGATGTTCCATTGCACCCCGCCAGCGCTCGTGACCACGCCGGTGCCGAATGCAAACTCCTCATCGCTCTGTGGCGCGAACTGCTCAATGCGCGTGGTGTTGCCGAGCGAGAGCACCCTGCGGTGCAGCTCGGCATTGCCAGCGAACCACGTGGTATTGCTGGTGACTGTAGGTGCGGTCGGGGGCGTGCCCTCCTCGGCGTCATCGTTGGGCGCGCTGGCGGCGACACGCACGGTTTGATTCTGCTGGTCCAGCGAAGGGGCATCGATGTTGGCCACTGGATAGAGGATGGGTCCACCCGGGCAGGTGAAGCGCATCAGGCCAACGTTGACATTGTTCATGCCGATCAGGAGCCGTCGGGTGGCATCCTTCAGTGCCTGGAAGCGCGTCTGACTGCCGCCAGCCAGCGGAATCATCATTGACCCCGAGGTATCGAGGGCGAGCAGGATGTTGGGGGTCGAAGTCCCTTGCAGCAGGGTCTGCGGCCCGAAGAAGATCTCGGTGGCATCGCGATTTGTTGCCGGGACATCGGCAGCGAAACCGGAGAAGAGCGCGAGCACGAGTCCGCTGGCGAGACCCCTGATCAATGTCGGCTGCATGGAGCGACTCCTCGTGGCCCGAGCAGGGCCGGCTGTCATTGCTGCTGCTGTGAAGTGGACTTGATGTTCGCTGGTGCGGTCGGCGCGATAGTGCGGATTGCCTAGGGACCGGGGTCTACGAAGCCCGCGCTGGTTTCGAGAAAACTGCCGGTGGTGCCGCTGCTGCCGCCGACCTGGTAGACGCCACCATGCAGACGCACCACGGCTCCCTGCGCCACCCCGATGAAGTCGGAGTCCGCATCCGCAGGCGGGGTCGCCTCACCGAAACCGGTGGATATGCGCTCGAAATGGAAGACCGCGGTACCGACATCGAATCCGGAGCCAGCGGGTGCAGATGTCTCACCACGTGGCACGAGCAGGTAGTTGGCACCGGTACTTCTCGCCATGCCCCCTCCCGCCGGCGTTGGTAGCGCGATAGCAAGCACCGCGGATTGATTTGCTACCTGCGTCTGGGTGGTTAGTCCAGGATCGTTCATGGCGGCGGCCAGGCCTGATTCGGCAGCGGCCAGCGCACGCAGCGCGTCCTGCGAACTGCCAGCCATACGCTCCTGCAGAGTCACGTTGTTCAAACCCTGCAGGCCAAGGAGGGTCAGGATGAGCAGCAACACCATCGCCACGATGAGCGTGGCACCGCGCTGGTGGCCGGGTCGTGGCTGATGATTCAGGAAGAGGGTTTCACGGTTCATGGCTGTAGGGGCTCGGGCAAGTCGATGAAAGGCGTGCTGTTGCTTGGGATTCAGGGCGGACGGCGACCTGCGCGGTCTTGCTCAGGGATTGGGAACCGGCAGGTCGTTGCGCAGGAAGACCGTCGTGTTAACGACCCGGCGACGTACCCCGTCAATCAATCCGAGCGCCGCTGCTGCCGGCTGTGAGCCGTAGGGCAGGCAGACGCCATTGACCTCGCGCTGGTCAGCACAGATGGGATCTGCGACCGGTGGCGGCCGGTCCGACTCGCCCGCCTGAGGACGGAGGCTGCGCAGGAGCAACCCGACGCGCACGGCTGTCACATTGGCCCAATTGCGAGGCTGCGCGCCCAGTGCTGCATCGTTCGCGGGCACGTAGACATCGGGCAGACCATCACCCGTGCCATCGACGCCGTAGGTGATCTCCATGCGATCCACGCCGTCGACCAGCAGCTCGTTGCGCATTAGCCCACCGCCGGCGGCCACTGGATCCCAGTAACGGCGGAACAAGCCCCGACGGGACGGCTCCTGAACACCCGCAGGGCCGTCCGGCACGAAGCTGCCGATGAAATAACGCACGGCGGTTACCCGCGAGACCGAGGCAGGGCTGGTCAGGTCGTTGGTGTAGTTGCGCGATAGGGTTGCGCGCACGTTGGTCGTCTCGATCCCGAGCCCACCCTCGGCATGACCGAGGGTGGCGATGGGATTCAAAGGGTCGGTCGGCGCGGTGTTCTGGAAGAGTTCGGTCCCAGCACAGTCGGAGATCGCCACCACATCACCCGGTGCGATACGCAGCAGCGTGTTGTCGATGGTCACCACACCGCCGGCCGCACCGTTGGCCGGGGCCGTGATGTCGGCGCGCGGGCCGCCGATGGAGCGGAGGGTAATGGCATCGCTGGCGGCGTCCACAGCCGGACCTGCGGGGTCATCGAGCAGTACTGCAGGTGCGCCACGGTTGACGACTACGAAGTCGATGCCGTTGCCGGTCGGCAGCCAGTTGTTGCCGGCCTCCAGCCCTTCGACAGGGAGCGAAAAGTCGAACAGCCCGCCGGCTGCGCCACCGTTCTGGACTGCACCGGCAAGCAGGCTCACCAGGCGCGCGGGATCGTGCGCGCAACCGATGTAGCCAGCCATCCGCAAGTCATAGGCGAGGGTCTCGACCGCAAAGCGGGCTGATTGCTGCAACTCGGCGAGGTCCTGCTGATCCTCGTACACGCGACGGTTGGTCGTGAACATGGTCACGGCACCGGCGAGCAGGAAAAGTCCGATGGTTATCGCCACCATCAGTTCGACCAGGCTGAAGCCGTGCTGCTGCATGCGCGCCGGGGAGGTGTGAAGCCGTCGGGATCTCATGGCTGGAACTCCCACACCTGAGTGACTGGCTGGCCATTGGGTGCAGTGCGATCGCGCCATTCGATCGTGATGGTGAAGATGTCGTCCAATGGCGAACCCGCATTGACTCCGGCGCGTCGTTCGATGCGCGCCATACCGGCAGGGAGCGTCGCCTGTACCTGTGCCTCCCAGCAGATCTTTTCACCGGCGACGCGGGCCGCGTGATTGGGTGCGGCGACCATGGGCTGGCAGACGGCCCCCGCCGCAACTCCGGCGGTGAAGGCATCATAGATTTGCGTCAGCGCGGCCTCATTGGGTGAATTCGCGCGCGCCATACGCACGCGTTCGATCATGTCGTGAGCGAGCACGGTGGCCATGCTGCGCACGTAGGCGTCGTGGTTGTACGCAAGCCCACGTACCTGCAGTCCCATGAAGCCCAGCAGTCCAACGGCCAGGACCAGCAGTGCGATCAGTGCCTCCAGAAGGGTCAGGCCGCATTGACGGCGGGCTACGGTGTTGCAGGCCCGGATGGCGTTGCCACAGCTTGCAGCCGACTCGTTGCGACCGGTTCGAGTGATAGCCTGGTCGCAAAGACGCATTCCGTGCAGGGGCATGAGTTGACGGTCCATGATGTCTATCCCCCGGAGTACGCGACACGCACCACGGTGACGCGTCCGGCCGGGCTCACCGTGATCTGGCGGCATTCCGGGCTACCTTCGTCGCACATCCGGATCTGCATGGCGCGGGTCTGCAACATGCCGTTCGGTGCGAAGGTGACCATGAGGTTGTCGGCGTCTTGCTGACGGACAAGCGTTGCCCGGGACAGCGCCGGGAAGGAACGCAGGATCGCGGGATTGACTGGCGACATCTCGCCTGGGTCGAGGAAGTCGCCATCGCGGTTGAGGTCCTGAAAGGGACGCGGCTCGGCGACGATGGCGTAACCGCCGGGGGAGTCCCAGCCGGCGTCCGGCGCCGCACCGCCCAGCGCGGCACCGGCACCCAGTGGACGCAAGGTGACGGGTCCGCGTAGGCGGGCGGCCTCTGCGCGGGCAGTATGCAGGGCCGAGATGAACTGGTTGGCTTCGGTGGTCAGGCGATTGCTCCGGATCAGCCGATCCATGGCCGGGACGCCGATCATCAGCAGGACCCCGGCGATGGTGAGGGTGATCATCAGTTCGACGAGTGTGAAGCCACGCGGCGCACACGGCGCGGTGGTGCGGGGTAGCGGAGCGGGTGCGGTGCTGACGAGGGCAGTTTCCATGGTTTCCGGTTTAGCAGGCAGTCATGCCCAGTTCGTTAGTCGCGGCGACGAACGTCACTGCGTGACCGATGAGCGGCCTTCGTCCTTCGCGGATTGAGAACTGTGCCCGTTCTGGCCTCATGTGCTGGAGCAGGCATCAACAGCGATCATCGATGCTGCTGGGACGGCGCAGTGCGTATATCGTCCAATCAGAACCGGTCGACATGGGTGCCGACTCTCGGAGGAGCAGATGCAGGTTCGTGTCATTGGTGGGGGTGTCGTCGGTCTTGCTACGGCCCTTGAGCTCTCCCGCTCCGGTGCGGAGGTCACGGTACACGCCGCTACGCCGGCGGCGCGGCCAGCAAGCTGGGCCGCTGCCGGGCTGCTCATGCCAATCCCGCCCTGGGCCTTGCCCGCGCCGCTGGAGACACTCGCTGAAGGGTGTGCCGCAGCCTATTCCGGTTGGGTGGCCGAACTCGCCGAGGAGACCGGCGCAGACTTGGGCTGGACGCGCAACGGCCTCGTCATCCTGCGACCGGACCCCGAACAGATCGCAGCGGCCAGTCTGTGGGCACGTCGCACGCGGCGGAGCATCGAGCAGGTGGACGCCAGCCGCGTGGCGCAACTGGATGCCGCCGTGGCCGCGGAGGACGCCCTCTGGGTGGCGGATTGCGCGCAGGTGCGCAATCCACGGTTGCTGAAGACGCTGCGGGCGGCGCTCGACGCGCGCGGGGTGGCCGTCATCGAGGACGCCCCCGTCATCCGCATCGCGGTCGAGGGTGAATGGCTCCGAGGTGTCGTTACGGCACAGGGAGTCTGTGCGGCTGAGATCGTCGTCATATGCGCCGGTGCGTGGAGCGGCACCCTCGGCGAGGGTTTCCCGCTGCCACCGGTGCGCCCGGTACGGGGCCAGATGTTGCTCTACCATCTGGCGGAAGGTGCGCCTCGGCGCAATGTGCTCGGGGCTGGCCGCTATCTGGTCCCGCGTGGGGATGGCCATGTCCTCTGCGGCAGCACGGTGGAGGAGGTGGGCTTCGATGACGCCACCACGCCGGAGGCTGCCGAGTTGCTCAGGCAGTCCGCAGCAGGTCTGGCACCGGTGCTGGCAGGTCTTGCACCGGTGCGGCAGTGGTCCGGATTGCGCGCCGGCTCTCCCGATGGCCTGCCCTTCATCGGCGCCCATCCGGAACTCGCCGGCCTGTATTTCAACACCGGCCAGTTTCGCAACGGTATCCTGCTGGCCCCGGGTTCGGCGCGGCTCCTGGCCGATCTGGTACTCGGTCGTGAGCCCTGGCTCGACCCGGCACCGTTTCGCCTCGCCGGACGGATGGGCCCAACCACTTCGGGAGACGCGCAAGCATGAAGCACTGCAAGACATGGCACGGCAGGACATGGCACTGGCTGGTGGCGTTGCTCCTGACTTGCCTGACGGCATCCGTCCCCGCCCGCGCCGAGATCGAGGTATGGGCGGCCGCCAGTCTGGCCGACGTGCTGGATGAGGCCATCGCGGTGTGGGAGGCAGAGGGCGGAGAGCAGGTGCGCGCGAACTACGCCGCCACCTCGCTCCTGGCCCGGCAGATTGCCGAGGGCGCGAAGGCCGAGGTCTTCCTGTCGGCGGACGGGGAATGGATGCGCTGGCTCGTCGACCGCGGACGCGTCGCGGGCGAGCCCCACGCCTGGGCCGGCAATACCCTGGTGTTGATCACGCCGGCGGCGGCCCCGGTGACGCTGGCCACCCTGAACGATCTGCCGCAGGCCCTGGGCGAGGGCCAGCGGCTGGCGGTGGCCGATCCGAGCCATGTCCCGGCTGGTCGCTACGCGCAGGCCGCCCTCGAATCCCTGGGGCTGTGGCCGGCGCTCCAGAACCGGCTTGCCCCCCTGGAGAACGTCCGCGCGACGCTCCAGGTCGTGGCCGCCGGCGATCTGCCGCTGGGCATCGTCTACGAGACGGACGCGCTGGCCGAGCCACGGGTGCGCCAGGTGGCCAGTTTCCCGGCCGACAGTCATCCGCCGATTGTCTACTGGGTCGCGCGCGTGCAGGGGGCCGAGGATGCCGCCGCCGCGGCCTTCCTCGCCTTTCTGCTGGACCGCGCTCGGATGCGTCCGTTGTTCGAGCGCTTTGGTTTCGCGCCGGCACCGGGTGACGCCGAGCTGCCGCCCGCACCGTGACAGTGAACTGGCCGGAACGGCGCGACCGAAGGGCCTTGGGGTGCGTCAGGGCGCATCCGGCGAACTCCCGGCCCTTTGCCTTCGCTCGCGTCGCGGCTATTCTTCCGCGCTCGCGTGCCGTTGTAGCTCAGTTGGTAGAGCAACTGATTCGTAATCAGTAGGTCGGGGGTTCGACTCCCTTCAACGGCACCATTTCCTTGTTCCCGTGCGCTGTAGTCGCCACAGGATGGGTGACAGAACAAGGGGGCGCTGAGGTGTCCGCCGAAAGCACGGCCCCCTTCACCGAGATCTTCGCCTTCCGCGAAGGAGAAATCGGCCACCCCGTGCTCTTTGCCGGCCGTGGTCCCCCGGTCATCCTGCTGCACGAACTCCCCGGTTTCGGCCCCGAGTTCTGGCGTCTGGCACGGTACATCGTCGAATCGGGCTTCACCGTGTTCACGCCCGCGCTCTACCAACCGGCGGATGCATCGGCGACCCGCGCGGCAGAGGCATCTGGCCTGGCAGCGGGCCTCATCCGGGCCTGCATCTCGCGCGAGATCCACCTCTTCGCCAGCGATGGCACGGGGCCGCTGACGGACTGGCTGCGCGCCCTAGCTCGGCATCTGGTTCAACGTTGCGGCCACCCACGCGTGGGTGTGGTCGGTTTGTGCATGACCGGCAACTTTGCCTGGTCAGTAGCGGTCGAGCCCGTGGTGAGTGCCTCCGTGGCCGCAGAGCCCTCGCTGCCACTGCATCGCGCGCACGCTGTGGCCCTGACGCCCGCCGATGCCGATGCGCTGCGTGCCCGAGAAGATCTTCCGCTTATGGTGTTGCGCTTCGCCGGCGATCCCGCCTGCCGGGCCGGTCGTATCGATACCCTGCGTGCCTGCGTGGGTGCCGAGCGCGTGCAGGAGCACGTGCTGCCGGATACGGCGAAGAACCCGCAGGGGAATCCCTTTCCGCACGCGGTACTCACCCGTGACCTGATCGATCGCGCAGGTGAACCGACCCGTGCAGCGCTGGATGCGGTGATCGCCCACCTGCGCGAGCGGCTTTAGGGACACTCGGGGACGGGCTACGCCGTCATCCCCGCATACCCCGTAACCCACTCTCAGAGCAGCCACAGGCAGACAACGGCAACCAGCACGGCCCCGCCGATGTCCACCACCAGCCCCACCCGTGCCATCTTCGCGACCGTGAGATAGCCGCTGGCATAGGCCAGCGCGTTCGGTGGCGTGCCTGCCGGCAACATGAAGCCGAGCGAGGCCGCGAGGGTGGTCGCCAGCATCAGCGTCTGGGTGTCCGGACCCAGCACCGGTGCGAGGGCGG
>DNIF01000145.1 GCA_003485715.1 Gammaproteobacteria bacterium | reverse complement strand
GCGCGCGACGTCTTCGTCACCCCGGTGGGCGTGCTCGACACCAACGAGGCCGGCATCTTCTCCGAGGGCGAGGTGGTACCGCCGCCCATCGTGGTGGGTGCCGCCGGCATCAGCGCTGGTGGCGCGGCGGCCGGTGGCGGTGGTGCCATCGCCGCCCCGCCGCCCCCGGACGTGGCCGCCGCTGCGGTCAACGACGCCACCGGCCGCGCCGCCGCTGCCGGCCAGCAGAGCGTGGCCGACAACGCCCGCGCCGCCACCGAGGGCGCCGCCCTCGGCGTACTGCGGGTGGAGGTCCTGAGCTTCTTCGGACAGGGCGCCGCCCAGGAAGAAGGCGAAGAGCTCTAAGCCCCGCGCGGGCCATTCCGTCGTCTCCGTTCCCGACAAGGGCACTCGGGGCAGGCTGCGGCGGGGACGCAGTGTCGTGCCACCCAGGGACTGGATTCCCGCCTTCGCGGGAATGACGGGTGGGGCGCGGGAATGACGGAGGGGCACGCGGTTGCCGTGACCGGGCACCCGTACCCCGCACGCGACAGCCGTTGACGGCTTCTTGATGCAGCGCAACTCCCCCGGTTCGCCTGTCACAAAACGGCAATAAACGCGGCGCACACTTTTCCCATTCCGGGCGCCCGCGGTCCGGCATTCTGCTCGTCCAGACCACATCGGATCCCAGATGCCCAGCCGTTCCCGCTTGCTGCTTTTCCTCGCGCTCAGCCTGATGGCGGCCTCCGCCCACGCCTGGTGGAACGAGGAGTGGGCGAAACGCCAGACCATCACCCTCGATACGGGGCCGACCGGCGTCGCCATCACAGAGCCGGTGGCGGATCTGCCGATCCTGGTGCGGCTGCACACGGGCACCTTCCCGTATTTCCTGAGCAGCCTCGCCAACGGGGGCGACCTCCGCTTCATGGCGGAGGACGACACCACGCCGCTCAGCTTCCATGTCGAGCGCTGGGATGCCATCCACGAGATGGGTCTCGTATGGGTGAGGGTGCCGAGCCTTGCGCCCGGTGCCGCCACCAAGGTCCGCATGTACTTCGGCAATCCGACGGCGGTGCCGGCGCAGGAGCCGGCACTGTCGGTGGACGCAGACATGGGCCTGGTCTATCGCTTTGCGGAGCTTGCCGGCCCGCCTCAAGACACCACTGCCAACGCCAACCACGCCCGTGAGTCCACCGCCGTGCCGGTGCCGGGCAGCCTCATTGCCGGCGGCGTGCGCTTCGACGGTGGGCAGGCAATCACCATCGCCGACAGCCCTTCGCTCGCGCAGACGGCCGAGACCGGCTTCACCTTCAGTGCCTGGCTGCGGCTCGCGGCCCCGAAGGCGCCCGTCGATTCCGCCGAAGCCATTGCTCCGGTCGCCGCAGACACGGCCGATCCCGCCGCCGCCCCGGTCGATGCGGCTGCGGTCTCCACGGCCGGTCCAGCCGGCGATGGCGTCCTCTTCGATCGCGTGAGCCCCAGCGGGGCACGGGTGGCGCTGGTCATGCAGGGCGGTGCGCTCAAGGCCATCGTGCAGCCGGCTGGGGGCGCCGCGCTGGAATCGCCGCTTGGCGCGGCCCTCGGCACTGCCATCACCAGTGGAGCATGGCATCACGTGGCGCTGTCCGTAGGCACCACGCGCACTGCCGTTTTCGTGGACGGCGTGGAGGTCACGGGCATCGATGTCCCGGCCTTCGCCCACTCGGGCGACATCCACGTGGGCGCGAGCAGTACCGGCAGCGGTTTCTTCACGGGTGAACTGGACGAACTCCAGCTCGCCCGCGTGGCGCGGAGTGCCGAATACCTGAAGCTCGCCACCGCCGCGCAGGGCGGGACGGGTAACTTCGTCGCCATCGGTGTCGACGAGATCCTGGTCAGTGATGCCTCGCCGTTCATGGACATGGTCGATGCGCTCTATGCGAGTGAGCAGGCCCTGTTCGAGCAGCTCATCATCGGCCTCTGCGGCCTGATGCTGGCGTTCTCGGCGGTCCTCATGGTGGGCAAGGCGATGTTTCTGTCCGCAGCCGCCGCGGCCACGGCGAAGTTCATCCGGTCCTTCGAGGATCTCGCCGGCAGCGAGCCGCTCGATACCTTCTACGACCAGCGCGAGAGTTACGGCAAGTCGCCGCTCTTTCGCGTCTATCGGGTGGGCATCAGGGAGTTGCGCAAACGCCTGCACTCCTCGCCGGGCGCGGTCGCCGGCACCATCGACGCCCGCGGCTTTGCCACCATCAGGGCGGTGCTCGACGCCGCCATGGTGCGCGAGCGGCAGCGGCTCGGGGCGCGGATGTCGCTGCTCACCATCGCCATCTCCGGCGGCCCCCTGCTCGGTCTGCTCGGCACGGTGGTAGGCGTGATCATCACCTTCGGCGGCATCGCCGCGGCCGGCGACGTGAATATCGGTGTGATTGCCCCGGGCATGGGGGCGGCGTTGCTGACCACGGTCGCAGGGCTCGGTGTCGCCATCCCCACCCTGTTCGGATACAACTACCTGGGCGGCCGAATCAGAAACCTCTCCGCCGACATGCATGTGTTCACTGACGAACTCCTCGCCCGCATCAGCGAGGCCCATCGTGCGGCACGTGGGCGCGCGCGCCGTCTGCGTGAAGTGGGGGGCTCGGCTCCTGAGAGGTTTCCCGGGGCCGAACCCTCACCCCAACCCCTCCCCCACAGGGAGAGAGGCCTGAAATCCATCCCTTCCGCAGGCCCGGAGGGGCAAGAAGTCGACCCCTCCCGCCTGCTGAAAGAGGCCTGAAGGCCAGCCGCTTTCGCGAACGGCTCTGGCGTGGACGCACCCAGGGCCCCACCGCAGGCCGGAGGAATATCGCCCCATGCGTGAAGACGACGAGGCTCCATCCGGCGGGGCGGGGCGCAGTCCCGGATGGCTACCGCTCTGGGGGCTCGGGATCCTGGCCTTCGGCATCGGGCTCTACTGGTTTCTCCTGCCCGATCACGGCCCGGAGCCCGTAATGGTGACCCGCATCCAGCAGGTCGCGGTGG
>DNIF01000100.1 GCA_003485715.1 Gammaproteobacteria bacterium | reverse complement strand
GGGCGAGGGCCAGCCACAGAAAGCCGAGGTTGCTCACTGCCTGCAGCCAGGCCGCCAGTACGAGTGCACGTGCCAGCCCCATGCGGCGCAGCAGCTCCGCGCCAAGCAAGGCACCGGCCAGCGTCGCCACGATGGCCAGGGTCTTGTTGTAGTAGCCAACCACCTCGAGTGCAAAGCCCGCCCCCCGCAGCAGGAAGGCGCTGGACAGACTCGCCACCCAGGCATCACCGAAGCGGTACAGCGTGACCAGCAGCAGCAGGGCCATCGCCTCGCGCGAACCGACCAGCGGCTGCAGGGCCCGGCCTGCCCCCTGCCACCAGGTCCGGGGGGTCAGCAAGGGCTCCGGCACGAGCGACGGTGTGGGTGGCGCGAACAGCGTCAGCCCCGCCAGCAGCATGAGGACCAGCGCCCAGAGGGACAGCGCAGGCTGCCAGCCGTAGTGGGCCGCAAACACCAGGCTGAGCCCGCCCGAGGCCAGCATGCCCATGCGGTAGCCAAAGACCGACACCGCCGTGCCCGGGCCCCGCTCTGCGGCCGGGAGCAGTTCGGCCCGGTAGGCATCGAAGGCGATGTCCTGGGTGGCCGAGAGCAGGGCGATGGCGGCCGCACAGAGCCCGATGGCCAGCGGCTCGGTCGCGGGGTCGAGGCCCGCCAGCAGCAGCACGGCGAGGGCCAGCAGCAACTGGGTGAGTACCAGCCAGCCACGGCGACGATCGAAGGGCAGCGGCTGGAAGCGATCGAGCAGGCTCGCCCAGACGAACTTGAAGGTGTAAGGCAGGGCGACGAGGTTCAAGAGCCCGATGGTGCGGATATCGACCCCGCTATCCGTGAGCCAGGCCTGGAGCGTCGCGCCGGAGAGCGCCAGCGGCAGTCCCGAGGCGAAGCCGAGCGGCAGCATCACGAGCACCCGCCGGTCCAGCCAGCCGCCTCGGGTATTCATGCGCACCTGCCTGCGCGAGGATGTCGGGACGCGCCGCATGGGCCCTCGGGCCGACTGCTGCACGCTGCAGCCCTTGCCGTGCGCACGCGGTAGGGGCAGGACGGCCTCGGGGCATGCGCACTGCCACCGAGGCGTACCCGCGTGCAGCGGGGGCAAAGACAACTGACGACCGCAGGAGACGACATGGCCATCGAGATCGAACGTAAGTTCCGCGTGCTGAACGAAGACTGGCGGCAGCTGGCGGATGCCGGGACGGCCTTCTGCCAGGGTTATCTGGGCGAACTCACGCGGGTTTCCGTGCGGGTGCGCATCGAGGGCGAACGGGCCAATCTGAACATCAAGAGCGTCGAGATCGGCAGCTCACGCCACGAGTTCGAGTATCCCATACCGCTCGCCGACGCCGAGACGCTGCTCGGTCTCGCCACCGGGCCCCTGGTCGAGAAGCGCCGCTATCTCGTCCAAGTGGAGGGTACCCTGTTCGAGATAGACGAATTCAGCGGTGAGAACGCCGGGCTTGTCATCGCCGAGGTCGAACTGCCGCATCCCGACGCCCCTTTCCCGCGACCGGCCTGGCTCGGCGAGGAAGTGACGGCGGACCACCGCTATTACAACGTGTACCTGTCCCGCCATCCCTGGCGCAGTTGGGGGCAGGGGTCGTAGCCGGGCGGTGGCTCGGGGCGCGCAATCCGAATATTCGGTCGCGCGCTTGCAACCCGGGCCGGAGGGGCTGCCTCAGCGGAACAATACGCTGCTCTTCACGAGCGTGCTGCCCACGCCCCAGGCGAGAGGCAGACACACGGCGATCCAGGCCAGATAGACCCGCGGCCAGGTCTCGGGTGCCGGACGCCAGTGCGGGTGCGGGTCGCCCGGGTCCTCGCGCGCGCCCCCCGTCGCAGCACCCGTGTGGGCGAGCGCTGCCGGTGGCACGACCGGCGTCAGGAAGCGCTCGGCTACCGGGCGCACGGCGAGATTGCACAGCAGGCCGAGCACCAGCAGGCCGGCGAGCAGATACATGGTGGTGCCATAGGCGCTGGCCTTGCTCGCACCCGCCGCAGTGAGGGCCTCGAGCGTGCCGGAGAGCAGCAGCGGCCCCAGGATCCCCGCCGTCGACCAGGCCGTGAGCAGGCGCCCGTGGATGGCGCCCACGTATTGCGTCCCGAACAGATCGGCGAGGTAGGCAGGGATGGTGGCGAAGCCGCCGCCGTACATCGTCAGGATGACGCAGAACAGGGTGACGAATGCCGCCACCTGGCCAAGTTCACCGGCCATCGGGGCCAGGGCGTAGAGCAGGGCGCCGCAGAGGAAGAAAACGGTGTAGGTCCCTTTCCGCCCCAGCCAGTCCGAGGCACTGGCCCAGAGGAAGCGGCCGATGATGTTGAACAGGCTCAGCAGGCCGGTGAAGCCGGCCGCCACCGAGGCGACCGCCGCCGCCTGTGCCGACGTGAGGTCCGCGAAGGCGACGGGCTCGCCGAGCAGACGACCGCCGAACACCTCCTGCAGCATCGGGGAGGCGACCCCGAGCACTGCGATCCCGGCCGATACGTTCAGGCACAGCACCGCCCACAGCAGCCAGAACTGCGGCGTATGGTGCGCCCGGTCGAGATGCACGAAGTAGCCCTGGACCTGCCGGCGGACGTTCTGTCGTGGCTGCCAGCCCGAAGGCCGCCAACCCTCCGGCGGCAGCCGATAACCGAAGGCACCGATCATCATCACGACGAAGTAGAGGACGCCCAGGGTGGCGAAGGTCTCCCACACGCCAACGGAGGTGTCAGTCGCCCAGACGCGCATGAGCCAGTCCGCCAGAGGGGCACCGATCATCGCACCGCCGCCGAAGCCCATGATGGCCATGCCGGTAGCGACCCCCCGCCGATCCGGGAACCACTTGATGAGCATGGACACGGGCGAGATGTAGCCGAGGCCAAGCCCGCAACCGCCGATGACGCCTGCCCCAAGCCAGAGCAGTTCGATGCGATGCCAGTAGACGCCCAGCGCCGCGATCAGGAAGCCACCGCCCCAGCAGCAGGCGGCGACCGTGCCGGCGAGGCGTGGTCCCACTTTCTCCAGCCAGTGGCCAAACAGGGCGGCGGCCGAACCCAGGAAGATGAAGAACAGCGTGAAGGTCCACATGACCTCGGAGCGCTGCCAGTCTCCCGCCACCGGTGCCGTCACCCCAAGCACGCGCGTCAGCGGCAGCCAGAACACGCTGAAGCCGTAGGCCATGCCGATGGACAGATGCATCGCCATCGCCGCAGGCGGCAGCAGCCAGCGGTTGAAGCCGGGGCCGGCGACGATGCGCGCCTTGCTGAAAACCGGCGGGCGCGCTGCGGCAAGCGGGCTCCCGGCCTTCGCTGCGGGCTGGCTCATCTGGCAAATCCTCCCTGTGGCCTGCTGGCCTCGTTCTTCTGACCGACGCATCACCCGCACGGCCTGTCCCTGCAGGAGCGCTGCACGATAGCGCGAGCGCATCCTGCACGCGACCCATGCTGCGAGCCGAGGAGGAGATTGCTGCGCAACAGCAGGCCCTGGCCGGAAGCACAGCGGCGACCTGGAGCACGCCCGCACAGGCGGGGCACCGCCCCGAACGAAGCGCTAGACTATGGCCCCAGCGCCTCCCGTAGCCGTCGCTCGCCCTGCGCGGCCTGCGGACCGCCCCCGGGGCCCTAGCCCCGTCATCCCCTGCCTTCCCGGCCTGCCATGTCCACGTCCGCCACGACCAACGCCTCGTCTCCACGCCTCATCGACCGCTTCGGACGAGTCGTCGACTACGTGCGGCTATCGCTCACCGACCGCTGCGATCTGCGCTGCGTTTACTGCATGTCGGAGCAGATGACCTTCCTCCCTCGTCGCGACATCCTGAGCCTGGAAGAACTGCTGGAACTGGCGCGTGCCTTCGTGGCGCTGGGCGTGC
>DNIF01000002.1 GCA_003485715.1 Gammaproteobacteria bacterium | reverse complement strand
TGGCACTCCACGATTGCAAGGACGGGGTGGTCGGCAATAAGGCCGGCCAGTAGTGCGCATGCCTGTTGCGGGTTGCCGATGGGATCGGCCCGGCAGGACGCCGGGCCGATCCGCTCTGCCCTTAAGGGTGCTCAGGCGACTCGGCGCGTCCGTCCGCAGCAATACAAGCCCGCCAGACCGCTCAGCAGCAGCCAGGCGGCGCTGCTTGCCGGCACACTCGGCCTGATTCCCTGCCGTCGCCAGGGGCACGGCGTGCGCAGCGCGGGCTGTGGGCCCTTGCCGGGGGATCAGTTCCCGAATAGCCGCCCCGGCTCCGCCAGTGTGGCGAGCGGCACGGCTTCAACTCGATCCGCCAGTGCGTAACGCCGAGGGCCGGGATAGATCACGGCGATACGCTCCAGATCCAGATCGGCGAGGGCGATACGCAGCGAAGGGGTCATGCGGGGCGCATCCACGCGCTTGCATTCCACCCCGAACAGTTTGCCGCGGCGGTGCAGCAGCAGGTCGATCTCTGCGCCCTGATGGGTTGCCCAGAAGGAGGCTTCGCTATGCGATTCGATGGCGAGCACCTGCTCGATGGCAAATCCCTCCCAGGATGCCCCAAGTTTGGGGTGGTGCAGCAGCGCCGAGTGGTCCTCGATGCCCAGCAGCTCGTGGAGCAGCCCGGTGTCGCGCACGTACACCTTGGGCGACTTGACCTGCCGCTTGCGCAAGTTGGCGTGCCACGGCTGCAACTGGCGCAGCACCAGCGCATCGGTCAGCAGGTCGAGATAGCTGCGTACCGTAGGTTCGCTCACGCCAAGGGCACGCGCCGGATCGGCGTTGCTCCACACCTGGCCGTGGTAGTGCGCAACCATGCTCCAGAAGCGGCGCATGGCGGTCGCGGAAGCCCGGACGCCCCACTGCGGCAGATCGCGCTCGACCAGTGTGTCGATGAAGCTTCGTCGCCAGCGGACGGATCGGTCTTCAGCGGTTGCCAGCAGGCTGTCGGGGAACCCCCCCCGGCGCCAGAGAACTTCAGCAGTACCCGTAGCGATCTCGTCGAGTGCAAAGCCACCCATGCGCAGATGCTCTACGCGGCCGGCGAGACTTTCGGAGCTTTGGCGCAGCAGTGCCCCCGACGCGCTGCCGAGGATGAGAAAGCGTGCCGGAAGAGGCCGCCGGTCCGCCAGCACACGCAGGAGCGGAAAGAGGTCCGGCACCCACTGCACTTCGTCGATCACCACGAGCCCGGTGAGTGGTTCGAGCGTCGTCATGGGCTCTTCGAAGAGCGCTCGGCTGCGCGGATCCTCCAGGTCGAAGTAGGTGGGTGCCTGCGGCTCGAGCATCTGGCGGGCAAGCGTTGTCTTTCCGCACTGGCGTGGTCCGGTCAGTACCACGACCGGCCAATGATCGAGCGCGGCACGCAACGCTTCCTGCAGACGGGGGCGGGCAACCATCATGGGGCAACTTTACCATGAAAACCTAAAGCGCCGTTTGTCTTTTTCATGGAGCGGTTCCGTTGCGCCGTCAGGTTGCCGCCGTTGGCGGATTCATCCGAGGGTCTGGAACTCCTGTCGGGCCGATCATGCAACACGCACCTGCAGGCGGGCTGCCGCAAGGGACACGAGTAGGCAGGGCTGACGCAGGAAGCCCAGGGGCCAGTCATCCGTCGCCGATGTTGGGGTTCGCAGGCTCACCCCAACCTACGAGATCTCATCTCAATCGGCGCGACCGGACGTTGCGGGCCGGGCGCCCGTGACGGGCGTCCCTCAAGCGCCGACAATGCGCCCGATGCATATCCTCCTCATCACGTTGAGCAACATCGGGGATGTGGTGCTCGCCACCCCGGTCATCGAGTTGCTCGGTCAGCGCTTTCCCGGCCTGCGCATCGATCTGGCCGGTGATGCGCGGTCGCTGTCCTTGCTCGCCGGTACGCCCGGTCTGGTCCGCTGCTTCAGCAAGGACAAGGCGCGTGTGCATCGTGGGGTGTGGCACTTGCTGAGGGATCTGCGCGGCGAGCGTTACGATCTGGCGGTCGATCTGCGTTCGCCGCTCATCGGGCATCTGACGCGGGCGCGGCAGGCGCTGTGCGTGCCGTGGCGTGGGCGGCCGGCGGGTCGGCATGCGGCCGAGGATCATGTGGCCGTGCTGAGGCCCTTGCTCGGCGAGGTGGTGCCGCCACCGGTGAGGCTGCATGTGCCGGCGGGCGAGGCCGATTGGGCCGCCGAGCGTCTGGCTGATCTGCCGAGGCCGCGTGTCGCCATTGCGCCGGGTGCCAACTGGGCACCGAAGATGTGGCCCTCCGGGGCCTACGCCACCCTGATGCAAGAGCTGGCCCCGGTGGTCGGGAGCTGGGTCATCCTTGGCAGCGCTGCGGATCGCGAGGCGGCTGGCCCGCTGCTGGGGCTGCGCGATCTGGCGATCGTGGATGCCGTGGGCGAGACGGGCCTGTTGCAGGCGGCGGCGCTCTTGCAGCACTGCGATGCCTTCGTCGGCAACGACTCCGGGCTCGGCCACATGGCGGCCGCCGTGGGTCTGCCCACGCTCACCGTCTTTGGGCCGGGGCAACCCGAGCGCTATCGTCCGTGGAGTCCGCAGGCGCGCGTCATCGTTGCGCCCGGACGGGACCTGGCGGCGCTCGAACCCGGCCCCGTAGCGGGCGCGCTGCGGGACCTGCTGGCCGGGAGCGATCGTGGCACCCTTGCTCAGACACGCGGTGTTGAGGCCGCCAGCTCCTCGTAGACGGCGATCTCGCCCGCGATCATCGCCTCCAGTCCGAAGGCCGTGAGCGGTGGTACGCGGGGCGGTCGGTGCCACCAGGCGGCGAGTCGGGCGATGACCGTATCCAGCGCGCCCTTGGGGCAGAGCCCTTCGATGAAGGCCTGTCGCAGTACCTCGCCGGTGCCGCCGTCGTCGTAGCCGGCGACCGGGACGCCGAGCGCGAGTGCCTCCAGGGTGGTGCGTCCGAAGGCCTCGGGTTCGCGGGTGATCGACACCACCGCCTGGCTCATGGCCAGTACCTCGCGGAGGTCATCGCGGTGGCCGAGCAGGTGCAGGCAGTCGGCGAGCCCGGCCAAGCGCACGGCGGCGGCCAGTTCTTCGGCGTAGGCCTGACGGCGTTTGTCCGCCCCCCCGGCCAGGAGCCCCTGCACCGGGATCCCCAGTGCCCGCAGGCGGGCCACCACCGTGACGAAGTCGAGCTGCCCCTTCCAGCGCGTGAGTCGCCCGGGGAGTGTGAGTACCCACTGTCCGGGATCGCCCCAAGGTGCTGCGCGCCATTCCTTCACCCAGGCGGGCGCAGGCCGGTGACCCCGAGGGAAGTCCGCCGCCGCGACCCCGCGCGGGACGACGCGGATGCGTGCCGGGTCGAGCTCCGGGTAATGCGCGAGCAGGTAGGCGCGGATGGTCTCGGAGATGGCGATCACGCGCTCTCCCGCGGCCACGATGGCGCTGTAGCCGTTCGGCGTGTAGGGCCCGTGGCAGCCGGTGACGAAGCGCACGTGCTGGCCGCGCGGCAGGCGACGGAGCGCCCACCAGGCGAGCCAGGCCGGCAGCCGCGAGCGGGCGTGAACCACGTCCACCCGCTCTTCGACGAGGAGCCGGGCAAGCGGCGCCACCAGACCGAGGCTCACCGGATGCTTGCGCCCGACGGGCAGAGTGATGTGCTGAGCGCCGAGGGCCTGAAGCTCCGGCACCAGCCGGCCTCCGGCGGAGACCACCAGCGCCCGGTGCCCGCGCTCGACCAGGCCGCCCGCTACCTGCAGGGTGCCTCGCTCCACGCCCCCGACCTCGA
>DNIF01000187.1 GCA_003485715.1 Gammaproteobacteria bacterium | reverse complement strand
CGGGTCCTCTTCGACTGAACTCTGTGGATCCAGGGAAACTGATTTACTTCTGTGATGCCTTGATGATTCCTTCGGCGACGTTGGTAGGCGCTTCCGCGTAGTGAGAGAACTCCATGGAATAGGAGGCCCGACCCTGAGTAGCAGAGCGCAGATCCGTTGCGTAGCCAAACATCTCAGACAACGGCACCTCGGCACGGATAACCCGGCCAGCAGGGACATCCTCTGTACCCTGAAGAACACCGCGACGCCGATTGAGGTCACCGTTGACGGTCCCGAGGTAGTCCTCCGGGGTAACAACCTCGACCTTCATGATGGGCTCAAGCAGGGCAGGACTACCGAGTTTCGCTCCTTCCTTGACCCCCATGGAACCGGCGATCTTGAACGCCATTTCATTGGAGTCCACATCGTGGTAGGAGCCATCGAAAATGGTGACCTTGATATCAACCACGGGGAACCCGGCAATGACCCCATTGCGGAGCTGCTCTTCCACGCCCTTCTGCACGGCAGGAACGTATTCCTTGGGGACGACACCGCCGACGATTCCATTCTCGAACACGAATCCACTACCCGGGGGGAGTGGCTCGAGCTTCAGAACCACATGGCCATACTGACCCCGACCGCCCGACTGGCGAACGAACTTGCCCTCGGCCTTTTCAACCACCCGCCGGATGGTCTCGCGGTAAGCAACCTGAGGCTTACCAACGTTGGCCTCCACCTTGAACTCCCGCCGCATGCGGTCGACGATGATGTCGAGATGCAACTCACCCATACCGGCGATGATTGTCTGACCAGACTCCTGATCCGTATGAACCCGGAAGGAAGGATCCTCCTGCGCCAACTTCTGCAGCGCCAGGCCCATCCGTTCCTGATCAGTTTTGGTCTTCGGCTCAACGGCGACCGCGATAACCGGCTCGGGGAAGTCCATTCGCTCGAGCGTGATCACATTGTCGGTATCGCAGAGGGTGTCTCCGGTAGTGACATCCTTGAGACCGAGGGCGGCCGCGATGTCACCCGCGCGCACCTCTTTAATCTCCTCACGCGTGTTGGCGTGCATCTGCAGGATGCGCCCGATGCGCTCGCGCCGCCCTTTCACCGGATTGAACAGCGTGTCGCCCGAATTGAGCACACCGCTGTAGACGCGGATAAATGTGAGCGTTCCGACAAACGGATCCGTAGCGATCTTGAAGGCCAACGCCGAAAATGGAGCCTCGTCGGACGCCTCGCGGGTAATCTCGGTCTCGGCTGCGTCGTCAAGCGTCCCTTTGACCGGCGGAATGTCTGTCGGCGCAGGAAGGTACTCGATCACACCATCGAGCACGGCCTGAACGCCCTTGTTCTTGAAGGCCGAGCCACAGAAGACAGCAACGATCTCGCCAGCGAGGACACGGGCACGGATGCCCCGCTTTATCTCCTCCTCCGTGAGCGACTCACCGCTCAGGTAGCGTTCCGTCAGCGCCTCATCGCTCTCCGCAGCAGCCTCCACCAGGTTTTCGTGCCACTTCTGACACTCCGCCCGCATCGCTTCCGGGATCTCGGCGTAGGTGAACGACATACCCTGGGTGGCGTCGTCCCAAAGGATTGCCTGCATCTTCACGAGGTCGACCACACCCGAGAAGGTGTCCTCGGCACCGATCGGAAGCTGCATCGGCACCGGATTACCGGCAAGGCGAGTGCGGATCTGGCCCACTACACGCAGGAAATTCGCCCCAGAACGGTCCATCTTGTTGACGAAGGCAAGTCGCGGGACCTTGTACTTGTTGGCCTGACGCCAGACAGTCTCTGACTGTGGCTCTACCCCTCCGACTGCACAGAAGAGCATCACCGCCCCGTCCAGCACTCGGAGTGACCTCTCCACCTCGATGGTGAAATCGACGTGGCCAGGCGTATCGATGATGTTGACCCGGTGCTCCGGGAATTGCCGCGCCATTCCCGACCAGAAGCAGGTAGTGGCTGCGGAAGTAATGGTGATCCCCCGCTCCTGCTCCTGCTCCATCCAATCCATGGTTGCAGCGCCGTCATGCACCTCGCCGAGCTTATGCGAGCGTCCGGTGTAGAACAGGACACGCTCTGTCGTCGTGGTCTTGCCGGCGTCGATGTGGGCGCTGATGCCGATGTTACGGTAGCGCTCGATAGGCGTTGTGCGGGGCACGTGGGCTATTCCGGGATTGAATGGTGGAGGGTCTTTCAGCGACTGCCTTACCAGCGGTAGTGCGAGAATGCTCGGTTGGCCTCGGCCATTCGATGCGTGTCTTCGCGCTTCTTGACCGCGTTGCCCTTGTTGTCGAACGCGTCAGCAAGCTCCGCTGCCAAACGCAGGCCCATGGTCTTCTCGCCCCGCTTGCGGGCAGCGTCGACAACCCACCGCATGGCCAGCGCAGTGCGGCGGCTCGCACGCACCTCGACCGGAACCTGGTAAGTCGCACCGCCAACGCGCCGGGCTTTCACCTCGACGCGCGGCCTGACGTTGTCGAGCGCCTGCCGGAAAAATTCGGCACCGTCACCCTTCAGACGTGTGCCCAATTGCTCCAAAGCACCATAAACAATCTGTTCCGCCGTGGACTTCTTTCCATCATTCATCACCATGTTCACGAACTTCGTGACAGTGATGTCGAGAAACTTGGGATCCGGCAGGACTTCGCGCTTGGCAACGACTCTTCTACGGGACATGGGATCTAGGCTCGGTGATCAGTCTGTTACGGTCAGGACTTGGGACGCTTGGCGCCATACTTCGAGCGCCCCTGGCGCCGCGCGGTCACGCCGGAGGTGTCCAGGGTTCCACGAACGGTGTGGTAGCGAACCCCGGGCAAATCCTTCACGCGGCCGCCGCGGATGAGGATGACCGAGTGTTCCTGCAGGTTGTGGCCTTCACCGCCGATATACGACGTGACTTCCTGCCCATTGGTGAGGCGGACGCGAGCCACCTTCCGAAGCGCAGAGTTCGGCTTCTTCGGAGTCGTCGTGTAGACACGGGTGCACACCCCCCGCTTCTGGGGACAGGATTCGAGCGCCGGTACTGTGCTCTTGGCCTTGACACGCCGACGAGGCTTCCGGACGAGCTGGTTGATAGTCGCCATACGCAGAGGGTTCTCGAATTTTGCGGAGCCCCCGATTCCAGGGGTCCAGAAAGATTCGCGACAGGCCCGCCAACTGCGGCCTGTCGCGAAGAAGCGGAATGGTACGGATAGGGGCTAAGCGATGTCAACCGCTGGGGACGTAGCCGGAGGGGTCGGAATCCTGGCAGGTCGGCGACCACTCCAGAGTCAGGGCCAGCCAGCCCCACTTGGGCGAGCCCGCCAGCCTGCGGCAGGGGATCGGAGAGAGGCTGACCCATACAGCTTCATCTTGGTTAACCGGCGAAATTCACCGGCCCCAAGACAGATGGACATGCTGAGGGGGTACGCGCCGAGTCACCTCGGAGCTGAGCGCCCTTGGCCGCCTGGACGCTGCGGAAGCCCGCCCTCCTGCCGAGGCAGGAGGGCGGGCTTTCGGACCCTTATCTGGCCATCGCAAACACCCTGTGACCCGACTGCGCTGGTCGACTTTACCCTGCAAGCTCAAAGCTGGGCCGAGCGTGACTGTTCCTCATACTCGGCAACTTCACGTGCAAGCTGCTGAGCCGCGACCTCCGCCGGAGAAATCTCCGAACCGCGAGCCGCCTCCTGACGCGCGCGGTGGTAGGAGAAGCCCGTACCCGCAGGGATAAGTCGCCCGACGATAACGTTCTCCTTGAGGCCACGCAGTTCGTCCCGCTTGCCCGTCACCGAAGCCTCGGTGAGTACGCGAGTGGTCTCCTGGAAGGAGGCTGCCGAGATGAAAGACTCCGTCGCTAGCGAGGCCTTGGTGATACCGAGCAGGATCTGCTGGAACGTTGCCGGTGGTTCATCCCTGGCGCGCATCGCATCGTTCTCTTCCCACAACCGCTCACGTTCCACCTGCTCTCCCTCAAGGAAGCGAGTCGAACCCGCGTTGGAGATCTCTACCTTGCGCAGCATCTGGCGAACGATCGTTTCGATGTGCTTGTCGTTGATCTTCACGCCCTGAAGCCGATAGACCTCCTGCACTTCGTTGACGATGTAACGCGTGAGTGCATGAACGCCCTTGAGGCGAAGGATATCGTGAGGATCAGCCGCACCGTCGACGATAATCTCGCCACGCTCGATGTGCTCGCCCTCGAACACGGTCACATTACGCCACTTGGGGATGAGCGTCTCATGCGGCACACCATCCTTGTCGGTAATGACCAGCCGCTGCTTGCCCTTCGTATCCTTACCAAAGGACACCGTGCCCGACACCTCGGCGAGAACCGCGGGCTCCTTCGGACGCCGCGCCTCGAAGAGGTCAGCGACGCGGGGAAGACCACCCGTGATGTCACGCGTCTTGAAGGACTCCTGTGGCAGTCGAGCGATGACGTCACCGACCTTGCTGATCTGGCCATCCTGCACGGTGATGACGGCTCGCGGCGGCAAAAAGTAGTGAGCCGGGATCTCCGTCCCCGGGAGCATGATGTCATTACCCTTCTCATCGAGCAGCTTGACCGTAGGCCTGCGATCCTTGGCTTGGCTTCCACGCTGCTTCAGATCGGTTACGGCCATGCTCGTCAGACCGGTAATATCGTCGGTTGCCTTGTTGACCGTCACACCCTCGATCAGGTCGGAGAAGTGAACCTTGCCGGCCACCTCGGTGATGATGGGGTGGGTGTGCGGATCCCAGCTCGCGACCATCTGTCCGGCCTGCACGGCTTCATCCTCCGAGACAGTGAGGATGGCACCGTAAGGAAGCTTGTAACGCTCGCGTTCGCGGCCCACCTCGTCCACGAGTGAGACTTCCCCTGAGCGAGATACAACCACCGAGCGTCCCTTGTCCTGCTCGAGCAGCTTCACACCTTCCAGCCGGATGCGGCCCTTTGACTTCACCTCGATACTGGATATCGCCACGGCACGGGATGCGGCACCACCGATGTGGAAGGTACGCATGGTGAGCTGCGTTCCGGGCTCACCGATCGATTGAGCTGCCATCACTCCGATCGCCTCACCCACGTTCACTCGATGCCCACGTGCCAGGTCACGCCCGTAGCACTGAACGCAAACCCCGTAACGAGTCGCGCAGGTAATAGTCGAACGGACCAGCACCCGATCAACGCCGGCCTTATCGAGTTCATCCACCATCGCCTCATCGAGCAGGGTGCCTGCAGGGCAGACCAGATCACCGCTGACCGGCGAGGAGATGTCCTCAGCGGCAACGCGCCCGAGAACCCGCTCACGAAGCGGTTCAACTACGTCTCCCCCTTCGACTATTGGAGTCATCAGCAGACCCTCGGTGGTTCCACAGTCAACCTCGGTTACAACGAGGTCCTGTGCCACATCCACCAGCCGGCGGGTGAGGTAGCCCGAGTTCGCCGTCTTCAGCGCCGTGTCGGCGAGCCCCTTGCGAGCACCATGCGTCGAGATGAAGTACTGCAGGACGTCCAACCCCTCACGGAAGTTGGCGGTAATCGGGGTCTCGATGATGGATCCATCCGGCTTGGCCATCAGCCCGCGCATTCCTGCCAACTGCCGGATCTGCGCCGCAGAACCCCTCGCCCCGGAATCGGCCATCATGAAGATGGCGTTCTGGGACTTTTCAGTTTTCGGTAACCCGGATTCGTCTTCGACAATGGCCCCAGTTGCGTCACGCACCACCTGCTGGCCGAGCTTCCGCATCATCTCCTTGGCCACACGCTCGTTGGTATGCGACCAGATATCGACGACCTTGTTGTAGCGCTCCCCGTCGGTGACAAGACCGGACGCATACTGATCCTGGATCTGCTGTACCTCGCGCTCAGCCTCCGCGATGATGCCCGCCTTGTCCTGCGGGATCTCCATGTCCTCGATGCCAATCGAGATACCAGCCCGCGTGGCGTGGCTGAATCCGGTATACATGAGGCGATCTGCGAAGACCACGGTCTCCTTCAGACCAACACGGCGATAGCACGAATTGATGAGCTGGGAAATGGCCTTCTTATTCAGCTCACGATTGACCAGGCTGAAGGGCAACCCGTCCGGGAGAATTCCGGCGAGAAGTGCGCGGCCCACGGTGGTTTCTACTCGCTCGGTCCGCTTGGATGATGAGCCGCCCTCGCCGATCACTTGCCGATCAAGACGCACAGTCACACGCGCATGCAGGTGTACCTGACGTGTTTCGTATCCGCGAATCACCTCGCTCAAATCAGCGAACACCATGCCCTCGCCAGCAGCACCGGCGCGCTCGCGCGTCATGTAATAAAGACCAAGCACCACGTCCTGCGTGGGCACGATGATTGGCTCGCCGTTGGCCGGCGACAGGATGTTGTTCGTGGACATCATCAATGTCCGGGCTTCGAGCTGAGCCTCAATGGAGAGCGGCACGTGCACAGCCATCTGGTCACCGTCGAAGTCGGCATTGAATGCCGAACAAACCAGCGGGTGTAGCTGGATTGCCTTACCCTCTACCAGGATTGGCTCAAAGGCCTGAATGCCAAGCCGGTGCAGCGTGGGGGCACGGTTCAGCAGAACCGGATGCTCACGAATGACCTCCGCCAGGATGTCCCACACCTCCGGGCCTTCCTTTTCGACCATACGCTTTGCAGCCTTGATCGTCGTTGCCATGCCTCGGCGCTCGAGCTTCGAGAAGATGAACGGCTTGAAGAGCTCGAGCGCCATCTTTTTCGGCAAGCCGCACTGGTGCAGCTTGAGGGTCGGTCCCACGACGATGACCGAGCGCCCGGAATAGTCGACGCGCTTGCCAAGCAGATTCTGGCGGAAACGCCCCTGCTTGCCCTTGATCATGTCCGCCAGCGACTTGAGCGGGAGCTTGTTCGTGCCCGTAATCGCACGGCCTCGACGTCCATTGTCGAGCAATGCGTCCACTGCCTCCTGCAACATGCGTTTCTCGTTGCGAACAATGATATCCGGCGCGTTGAGGTCGAGCAGCCGCTTCAAACGATTGTTCCGATTGATTACCCGGCGGTATAGGTCGTTCAAATCCGAGGTGGCGAAACGGCCACCATCCAGCGGCACCAAAGGACGCAGCTCAGGTGGCAACACAGGCAGCACCTTCATCACCATCCACTCAGGCCGATTGCCCGATGAGAACAGTGCTTCGAGCAGCTTGAGCCGCTTCCCGATCTTCTTTTTCTTGGTCTCCGAGGTTGTCCTGGGCAGATCGTCCCGCAGGCGCTGGACCTCTGCACCCAGATCGATCGCCTTGAGCAGCTCATGGATTGCTTCAGCGCCCATCAAGGCCGTGAAGTCATCGCCGTACTGCTCGATAGCCTCAAGATACTCTGCCTCGTTCAGACGCTGCCCACGCTCGAGCGGGGTGAGTCCGGGCTCCGTTACCACGTAAGCCTCGAAGTAGAGGACCCGTTCCAGCTCACGCAGGGTCATGTCGAGCAAGAGCCCCATGCGCGAGGGGAGCGACTTGAGGAACCAGATGTGGGCAACGGGTGAAGCAAGCTCGATGTGGCCCATGCGCTCACGGCGAACCTTCGCCACCGTCACCTCGACGCCGCATTTCTCGCAGACGACACCCCTGTGCTTCAGGCGCTTGTACTTTCCGCACAGGCACTCGTAATCCTTCACCGGTCCAAAAATCTTGGCGCAGAAAAGGCCGTCCCGCTCGGGCTTGAAGGTTCGGTAATTGATTGTTTCAGGCTTCTTGACCTCGCCATAGGACCAAGTCCGGATCTTCTCCGGTGAAGCGAGACTAATCGTGATGGCGTCGAAGTCGTCGTTCTGCGGCACTGGCCGCAGCAGATTGAGCAGGTCCTTCATGGTCTACCTCCTTCAAGGCAGCAACTGCGTGCTGCCGCGCGCGAAAAGATGCAGGCGTGTATCCCAGCGAGCAGCGCCGGCGCCTCAGCCGCGTTCAAGCTCGATGTCGATGCCCAGGGAACGCATTTCCTTCAGCAAGACGTTGAAGGACTCCGGCATTCCTGCCTCCATGCGGTGGTCACCATCAACGATGTTCTTGTACATCTTCGTACGTCCGTTCACGTCGTCGGACTTGACGGTGAGCATTTCCTGCAAGGTGTACGCCGCTCCATATGCCTCCAGCGCCCAGACCTCCATTTCGCCGAAGCGCTGGCCTCCGAACTGTGCCTTACCACCGAGTGGTTGCTGGGTTACCAGTGAATAGGGACCAGTGGACCGGGCATGCATCTTGTCATCGACCAGATGATTCAGTTTGAGCACGTACATGTAGCCTACGGTCACCTGCCGGTCGAAGGCCTCTCCAGTCCGGCCATCGAAGAGCTGCGTCTGGCCGTTGGTGGGGAGACCCGCGAGCTCAAGCATCCGCTTGATTTCGGCCTCCGTAGCCCCATCGAAAACCGGGGTCGCCATGGGCAAGCCCTTGGTGAGGTTGCGAGCCAGTGCCAATACCTCGTCGTCCGTCAGATCGTCGATCTGCTCTGGCTGCCCGCTGGTGTTGTAGGCCTCCTGCAGGAACTTTCGCAGCTCCTGCTGGGCACTGTGCGCATCGAGCATGTGTTGGATTCGCTCTCCAATCCCGCGTGCGGCCCAACCCAGATGGGCCTCGAGAACCTGGCCCACATTCATGCGTGACGGCACGCCCAGCGGATTGAGCACCACATCTACCGGTCGACCATCTGCCATGTAGGGCATATCCTCCACGGGAACGATGGTTGAAACGACGCCCTTGTTACCATGGCGACCGGCCATCTTGTCGCCAGGTTGCAGGCGACGGCGCACGGCCAGATAGACCTTGACCATCTTGAGTACACCGGCCTGAAGATCATCACCGGTGGTGAGCTTCTTGCGCTTGTCCTCGTAACGGGCGTCGTATTCGACACGCAGATTGGCGATCTGCTCGGCGGCGCGCTCGAGTCGTTCGTTTACCGCATCGTCAGCCAACGTGAGATCAAGCCACTTTTCACGCTCCATTCCCCTGAGGAATTCGGCGGTGACGACATCGCCCTTCGACAGCGTCCCGACGCGCTTCTCGAGCACGCAACCGATAAGTTCACGCTCGATACGGGCGTAGACGTCCTCGACCTCGATGCGAAGCTGATCGTTGAAGTCCTTGCGGACACGTGCCAGTTCGGCATCCTCGATCTGGCGTGCACGACTGTCCTTCGGAATGCCGTCCCGAGTGAAAACCTGAACGTCGATCACCGTACCGGACATCCCCGAGGGGACCCGCAGACTGGTGTCCTTAACATCCGAAGCCTTCTCGCCGAAGATCGCCCGCAGGAGTTTTTCTTCGGGAGTCAGCTGAGTTTCGCCCTTCGGCGTCACCTTGCCGACCAGGATGTCACCGGGCTGCACTTCCGCTCCGATGAAGACGATGCCGGCCTCGTCCAGCTTGTTGAGCGCACCCTCGCTCACATTGGGAATATCCGCAGTGATCTCTTCCGCGCCAAGCTTCGTGTCACGCGCTACGCAGGTCAGTTCCTCGATATGTACGCTGGTGAACTTCTCATCCTGAACTACACGCTCCGAGATGAGGATCGAATCCTCGAAGTTGTAGCCGTTCCACGGCATGAACGCGACCAGCATGTTCTGCCCCAGGGCGAGCTCGCCCAGGTCGGTGCCAGGACCGTCCGCCAGCACATCCCCGCGAGCGATGACATCTCCCTTGCGGACCAGCGGGCGCTGATTGATACACGTGTTCTGGTTGCTGCGCGTGTACTTGGTCAGGTTATAGATATCGACGCCTGAAGACCCTGACTCGGTCTCTTCATCAGCCACCCGGACGACGACACGGCCTGCATCCACGGAGTCAACGACTCCGCCGCGACGGGCAACGACGCAGACACCAGAGTCGATGGCTACGGCACGCTCCATACCTGTGCCCACGAGTGGCTTCTCGGTAACCAGCGTAGGGACCGCCTGACGCTGCATGTTCGATCCCATCAACGCACGGTTCGCGTCATCGTGCTCCAGGAAGGGAATGAGGGATGCGGCGACCGACACGATCTGCCGTGGCGACACATCCATGTATTGGATCTTGTCACTAGCCGAGAGCGTAAATTCCCCCCGATGCCGACAGGACACGAGGGCCTCAGCCAGCTGCCCGTGCTCGTCTACTCGCGCATTCGCCTGCGCGATGACGTGATGCCCTTCCTCGATCGCTGAGAGATATTCGACCTCGTCGGTTACACGCCCATCCACGATCTTCCGGTAGGGAGTTTCGAGGAAGCCAAAGTCATTTGTGCGCGCATAAACTGCCAAGGAATTGATCAGGCCGATGTTGGGGCCTTCCGGGGTCTCGATGGGACATACCCGCCCGTAGTGCGTCGCATGAACGTCACGCACCTCAAAGCCTGCACGTTCGCGGGTGAGGCCACCCGGACCGAGAGCAGAGACACGCCGCTTGTGTGTCACCTCGGAGAGTGGGTTGTTCTGGTCCATGAACTGCGACAACTGACTCGAGCCGAAGAATTCCTTGATCACCGCCGAGACGGGCTTCGCGTTGATCAGCTCCTGCGGCATGATGCCTTCGCTCTCCGCAAGCGAGAGGCGCTCCTTGACCGCGCGCTCGACACGCACAAGACCCACTCGGAACTGATTCTCTGCCATCTCGCCGACACTGCGGACGCGGCGATTGCCAAGGTGGTCGATGTCGTCCACCGACTCGAGGCCATTACGGCAGGCAATGAGTACGCGCAGCACCTCGATGATGTCGCTTCCCCAGCGGCGGAATGCGTCGCGGGTCTCGCCCCAGGTGCGAATCGTGCAGCCTTCGCGCTTCTCGACTTGCTGAATCACCTGCAGTTCATCCGCGCGGAGTTCACCACGATCCAGCACGTCATCCGGCTTGCGGTTCGTATGGCTATTCGACGCCGCGTGCGCGCCATCGAACAACACCCCGGGGCCGTCGATCTCAGCGCGAGCGACCCGGCGATTGAACTTCATGCGGCCGACTGCAGACAGGTCGTAACGATCCGCGCTGAAGAACAGGTTCTTGAAGAGGTTTTCGGCTGCCTCCTTGGTCGGCGGCTCGCCCGGACGCATCATCCGGTAAATCTCGACCTGCGCCTCGAGCGGCGACTGGGTGGTGTCAATGCGAAGCGTATCGGAGATGTATGCTCCACGGTCGAGATCATTCGCGTAGATGGTCTCGAACTGCTCAATGCCACGCTCACGACATGCCTTGAGGAAGGCCCCTGTCACCTCTCCGTTCGCGGCAAGAAGTATCTCGCCCGTGCGCTTGTCGATGACATCGCGTGCCACCGTGTTGCCAATGACATAGTCCTCTGGCACTTCGACCCTGCTGAGCGCGAGGTCCTGCAGCTTGCGAATCTGCCGCGCAGTGATGCGGCGATCGTGTTCGACGATCACGCTCCCGTCGGCCGGATTGACGAGATCGAAGGGCAGGGTTTCCCCACGCAGGCGCTCAGCGACCAGATCGGCGCGGATACTCGAGCCGTCGATATGAAACTGATTGGTCTCGAAGAACAGGCCGAGAATGTTTTCATTGGTGTAACCGAGGGCGCGCAGAAGTACCGTGGCCGGGATCTTTCGACGACGATCAATTCGGACGTAGAGGTGATCTTTCGGATCGAACTCGAAGTCGAGCCACGAACCGCGGTAAGGAATCACCCGTGCGGAGAAGAGCAGCTTGCCCGAAGAGTGCGTCTTGCCGCGATCGTGATCGAAGAAAACACCCGGGGAGCGGTGCAACTGCGAGACGATGACGCGCTCGGTACCGTTGACGATAAAGGTGCCGTTCTCGGTCATGAGCGGAACCTCGCCCATGTAGACCTCCTGCTCCCGCACGTCCTTGATCACCTTGGCGGGGGCGGCCTCCCGGTCGTAGACCACGAGCCGCACCTTCACTCGCAATGATGACGCGTAGGTCACACCACGGATCTGGCATTCCTTTACGTCGAACATCGGCTGGCCAAGCCGATAGCTCACGTACTCAAGTTGAGCATTTCCCGAGTAGCTGATGATCGGAAACACGGACTTGAATGCCGCCTGCAAGCCGACGTCCTTGCGAGCTGCGGGCTCTGCATACTCCTGAAGGAAGTGCCGGTAGGAATCGA